>DAOVKO010000017.1 GCA_030631725.1 Actinomycetes bacterium
ATCTGGGTTTTCTCCAGCTGATTGTATTGTAATCGAGATCATAATACTTCTCTTGATATCCCGGCTTAGAGCTCGAATCCAACCTGATTTGAAAACTCACCGGATGCCTCTCCCAGTGATAGCGTGAGCCCTTTGCCTTGACTTTAACAGTATACCACGGGGCTCCCTGCCTAATTCGTATAGAATAGATAATGTCGTGGTCGTTGGGATTGTAAATGGTCACCACCCCATACGACGCAACTCTTCTTGTCCATCTTCTGGGCCATCTACGCCTCGGATAGGTGCGTCTATACCACGGGCTGTCATAGTATGGATCCCAATACGGCCATTGTGCCTCCAGCACTTCGCCTGGAATCGATATTAATCCCAGAACGATCCACACCAGAATCAATCTCGTGATTTTCATCGTCTAGCCCCCATGGGGTGTCGTTGTTATAGGACCGGCAATCAAGGCCATTCCTTGAACCTCCACACTACTGTCATATCGGCCCGGAGGGCCGATACTTTAGCTGGCAGCCCGGCTTTCTTGGCACACCGTCTCTGTTTTTCACGGAAATGACTTGTTTGGCCCGACAGCCTAGATCGGCCCATTTCCACGTGAAAATGGCTTTAACAAAAAAACCTGCAGTTTGAGAAATTCAGGATTGACTTCGGCTGCGAAGTCTATTAGTATATTAGCGGACACGAATATAGAGGTTCTCCCATGCTATCTGCCGAACGGCTGGCTCGTATTAACAAGGTCCTATCCGTTGAAACGCGGGTCCGGATCATTCACTTGCTGAAGGATCGATCTCTTTGCGTGGGAGCGCTCTCGTCCCGGCTGGACGTCACCCAGGGGGCCGTCTCACAACATCTGCGTATTCTCAGAGACGCGGGCCTGCTAATCGACGAAAGGCGAGGCTACTTCGTCCATTATCGCGTGAATCCAAAGACCTTGGACAGATGGAAAACTATGCTGGATCGACTTCTTCAGATCGAGGCGGTTGATAATTCCAAAGAAAAGGGGGCAAGTGTAAAGGAAAGGAACAGACCATGTGCGAAGAAAAGAAGACATGCCAAAAGCCGGAAGAACTGAAAGGTAAGCCCGAGGAGTGTTCGCCGGAGCAGATCAGGAAGTGCCACGGCGAGGTCGAGGACCATCCTTGCGTTGAAAATGGCTGAAAACAAGTAGCTGCCCCTGCGATGCTCTGCAGCTGGGGGCCTCGCCTGCCCTCACCTGCAGCATACAGTCAGTGTTCCTTGCGCAGGATAAGTTCTTTGATAATCTCGCTGGGCAGACTGAGCGTGCCGACCACCCGGGCCGTCTTACTGTGAAACTCACTCGGCGCACCTTCCAGAACCTCTTTCATCAACCGGGCGATCTGCTCCTGTCTTAGCTGGTTGCCCCAGAGCCTGGCCGACTCGCCCAGCCGATCCAAAGCAATCAAGCGCAGCTCCATGGGCATCTGCTCGTCCAGGGCATAGTCGGCGACGGCCTGCTGATTATCCGACAACCTCAGCAGACTCAACCCCTGCAAGGCCAGCTTGACCAGCTCCGTCCGCGGATCGTGCAGGGCACCGATGAGTGTGTCGCTGGCCACATTGATGTCATAGACCCTGCGGTCTCGCGTGGCTATCTGGACAAGCAACTCCGCCCCGGCCAGGGCGAATTCATCAGCCTCTGCCTTACTGATGGGGCTTTGATTGACCCCAATCAGTATCTCCTTATGACTCGCAGCCACAGCCCTCCCCGAAACCCCGGCATCCAGGACCTGCATGTAGGGATTCTGCACAGCCAACTCAGAGGCCGGTGCCATGGTGGCTTCGTTAGCCAAAAACACCACCGCAGTGCTGGCCAAGGCAAAGTCCTGCTGTAATTTCCCCACCAGCTCAGCTAACTGCCCGCCATCGCTGTCCACACCTATCACCAGCAGGTCCGGCCCGCGCAACACTCGAGCCAATTCCAGGGCATCATCCAAGCTCGTGGCCACCTGAGTATCGTAGCCCAGCTCTCGCATCTCGCCCTGGAGCTTGTTGGCCACGTCCGCTGAGACGTCCATGATAACCGCTCTGGCTCTGCCCGTCTGCCGGACGGCCTCACACAGCGTCGGCACCACACCTTCGGCCCCCATAAACTTCTCCTGGGGGAATGCCCGGGCCAAGGCAAAAGCCGCTGCTATCCGCACCCGCTTGTCAGGAAAACGCAGGGCATCGGCCAGAGGAATGACCCGCGAGCCTTCGCTCAGCCAGCCCCGCCCAGCCGTCAGGTCCAGCCCTTGGACCGCTCCCAGGGCCACCGGGGCATTGCCGTCCTTCTCCGCACGGGCCAGCACCTCCTGCAAATACCTTTGCCCAGCGGTAACCACGAACCACTGGGCCCCCGGCCAATTTTCGCCCAGCAGGGACACTTTTTCGCCCGCCCCCAGCTTAGCCTCCATCTGCAAGGCTCCGCTGAGCCATAAGCACACCGCCGAGCTCAGACCCTCATCCAGCTCCAGAGCTCGTTGGCAGCTACGCATGGTCATAATTTCGTCATAGACCTTCCCCGGCACCAGGGCAAAGGTCGGCCCGATGTCCGCCTTGAAATACCACACCTTGGCCGTCTCCACGCCGCTTTGAGCTATCTGAGTGATTTTGCCGTAGTAGTAGTCGTTGGCCAGGCGATAGTACAGCTCTGCGGCACTGACCCCGGCCGGGGCGTTGAGCCCGCGAAGTTTGTTCAGGGCCTCTTGTGCAGCTTGTCTAATTTCCGGCCGGGAAGCCTCATCCTCCACGATTTCCCGCAGATACGGCCCCGCCTGCCGATAGCTCAGCTCGCCCAGCACCCAGATGATGTGCCCCTTGAGCACATTATCTTCGCTGGCCAGGGCCACCACCAGCGGATCGACCGCCGATTTGCCCATCTCCGAGAGCACCCCCACGATGCTGGCGTGAAGGTTCGCCCGCTCATCGTCAGCCAGGGCCCGCAGCAATTGCGGCACGGCATATTCCCTGTATATAGAAGTCAATCTCTCCTGGGCCAGCAGCCTGCCGCGCGGCGGAGTCCCCAGCATTGCGATCTCCTGCTCAATCAGCCTAGGGTCCTGCTGTTGGGCAGCTCGGCCCTGTTCCAGGACCTTCAGAACGCCCTGGGCAGCAGAGGCCACATCCTTGACCTCCAGGGCCCCCAGCAGCGTCTTCTCCGAGTCCTTCAGCTTGGCTGACAGGGCCAATACCTCAATCGGATCGCCGTAGATAGCCACGTAGTCCAGATTGCCCTTGGCCAGCTCCCATTTGGCTATCCGCAGATAGTGGATCGCATCCTCAAAGGCCTCTGCCGTGCTCTTTTTGGCCTTAGCCTCGGGCACCTGGGCCACGCTAAGCGAGCCACACAGAGAGATTGTCAGTACGACACAAACCGCCAGATATCTAGTACGCATGGTATCCTCCGGCTATTGAACGCTGGACACACTCCATTCCACCGCCCCCGTCTGGCACTATTTATCCCCCCCCGGACCCATCTTGTCAAGCATAAAGACTTTCGAGCTTTATAGCCGTCCCGTCCGCCTGTGCTGCTTCAATCTGGCTGGGCCAAAGGTGATGGTGAGGGAGAAGGGTGACATATTAGTGCTCTGTTTTGAATTTCCCACCAGATTGCTCGTAAATTTCTCTTGTACGTGCTTCAATTCTTTGTTTCGCCAGTGCACAGAGTGGAGTCTTCCATAACATCTTTCCATCGGATTCGGCTATCCCTATAGATGGTTCGTTGTTCTCAATTTTTACAACAATTCTAGCCTGGCTATTCTGGGGGCCGGAAAACTCTAGGCTCGCTCCTTGCTCTACCGCTCCTATGCCTACTCGTTGAGTGCCTTTGAGATCGGAAAACCCCAAGACCGCCTTATTGTCTAGTACGCCTAAAGCAACTCGCATTTGGCCAGTGCGATCAAAAAATGAAAAACCGGGCATGTCTTTGTTTATGCCCAAAAGGGCTCGTACTTCACCTACTTGGTCAATGAAAGTTAGATTCGCCCCCTTGTCGTTATCGCACAAATTTAACATAGCCCGGACTTTACCTTGGCTATCTACAAGCTCGAATCCTTGGGCACGAAGAACTTGAGGATCGCCCTGCTCGGGTGTAGCGGCAAAAACGACCCGTGGAGTAAATAACCAAGTTGTTGCCGCTCCACCTATAAATCCTGCTAGGATTAGAACTAACAATGCAACAATGTATTGCTTTCTGTTCATTTTCAGTCCTTCCTGGTTTTATTAGCGTAGACTGTTTTTTGATCACTCGGCAAGTATTAGCTGCGGCCGACTGTATGACCGCATTTTAAGCACTTCCTTTCGTTTATATCTGTCCCCTGCAGGCTTAGAGGGCCTTATGCATACATAATGCTGCCGGGCTAGGCATCCTTCTCCGAAATTACTGGCTAGAGTTCATCACTAAATTTAGACGCTTTTCGATTCAATTTATCGGACCGAACCTTTTCATTAAGCGGTTCATGAATATACTTGACAAACAACTCATTATCCATCACTTCGCTGCTGTATTCCAGAACGATCATGACTTCTGTATCATCAATGCGGGGCTTGAAGGCAGACCGTTCGCCTCCCATAACAATACCATCAAGCCCTAAATCCATTTCCTGACCATATTTTCTTAATATCTCATTCTTTAAAGCGCTGTAATTACTTTCGCTAACCTCAGAAAAATACACTTGTATTTGGTAAACACGATTTTGATATACAGCGACTATAATTTCTTTTATTGCCGGATTTGAACTTTCTATGTTCCAGAGTGTCGCAGGAGTATCCTTATCAGTAAATTCATAATGACTTTTTGTCAGCCTAAAGCGTTTATCGACATCTCTAATAGATTCTCCCAGGCGGATACCAAAAAAAGACGTTTGTGTCTCCGTCTGAACAGCTCTTTCTGCATCTATCGCTACCTCTTGATGTTTTTTTTGAAGAGAAGCTTCTTGCTTAGTCACCTCTTCCACTTGCGCGGTGTATCCACCATCGCTTTGACGGAGCTGTTCGGAAACTACGGAATTGTCTCGGGAAAATGTTTTATTGGCACTTTTGCCTTGATTGATAAAAACCAAGATTCCGACAACAATTAGAGCAGCAATCGATATCCGGTTCCACCAAGGCACTTGTCCTTTGAATAGGGTTTTCGGCTTGATACAAATAGCAACATACAACATCACATTCCCAAAAAGCATCAAAAACCATCCAAACTGTATCTGGACTGTATCTGCCATTGCAGCAGCTAAGCCACCAAAAATATTATCGTCAGCTACCTGCTTCATCTCCGCGACAGAATGCCTGATATTGTAGAGAAAATATGACAAAATGATTGTGATTAGAACTGCTGGCGCTAGATTCAATAAACGCTTGCCGTTAAGAATTAGTAACACTGCAATCAGTGCTAGTATAATAACAAAAACACCATCCCCTTGCCCATTTTGAAAATAATTCATTGATCCAATAATTGGGACTTTCACTACTGGCAAAAACACCCCTACAACTATCACAAATGCCGCGATTGCTGCCAGAACAAGATTCATATTACGCAAAAGTGCTAGTGTGTCTAGGGGGATAGACTTCTCGGCAGGTGAAAGTTTCTTGTAGCATTCACGACAGACTATGTTGTCTTTCCAGACGAAGGCTTCCTCAAGGGCCCCAATCAAACGTTGGCAGTTCGCACATGTCTCTTGTGCTGGCATAAGCGACACCTCCCTTCAATAGAGTTCTGTCCCCGCCCCCACGGGAGCGTCGTAATGAGCGTAACATACGTGGGCATGTGGGTCAAGTCCCCGCGAAAGTAATTGACAGGCGCACTGTTCGATAAGACAATGTGGCCTGGATTTCAGGAGCTACATAAATGGCAAGCAAAGCAATCCTCCGTCTGGACATCTCCAACGCCCTGGCTCGCCCGAAGGATTCCAAGGACAAGAAGCTGGGCATCTCTGCGAGGCATGGCATCAGCCGGGCTCAGATCGACTCGATCAAGCCGGCCCTGGAGACAGCCGTCGAGCAGATCAAAGTCCAACGGCGATTCACAGCCCAACAACTGGCCAAGCTCAGGGACAGAGGCGAGGACCTCGACCTCGGCTTTCTCGATCAGCCCAAATCCTGGCTCGCCAACGGCCAGGCCCTGGCCAAGTTGAAACGCCAGGCCGATCAGTTGGCCCGCCTGGCTGATAAATTCATCGTGGCCGGCATCGGAGGCTCTTCCCTGGGGGCCCGGACACTCTTCCAGGCCCTGGCTCATCCTTACCATAATGAGCTGCCCCGCCGAGCCCGAAAAAACAGGCCAAGGATTTACTTCGAAGCCGACTCCGTGGACAACGACTCTTTGGCTGCTCTGCTGGATTTGCTGCCCAAGCGCAAGCCCGCCGACATTAGCCAGGCCTTTGCCATAAACGTCATCTCCAAATCCGGCCGCACCCTCGAGACCGCCGCTGTCTTTCGCATTCTGGCTCAGCGGGCCCAGCAGGTTTACGGGGCCAACTACGCAAAGTACATAGTAGCCACCACCGGCGGAATGTCCTCAGCCCTGCGTCAAATAGCCGAGGCCGAAGGCATGGCCACCCTGGAGGTCCCCGATGATGTGGGCGGCCGCTATTCAGTTTTCACAGCCGTCGGACTGCTGCCCGCGGCCGTGGCCGGCATCGACATCGACCAACTATTAGCTGGCGCCGCCGATATGACCCGCAAATGCCTGGGCAAATCAATCAAGAACAATCCAGCCGCCCAGTACGCAGCCGTACACCATCTGCTCTATCGCAAGGCTAAGACCGTGCGCGTCATGTCCGTCTGGTCCAAGGCCCTGGAGAACCTGGGGTTCTGGTATGACCAATTACTCGCTGAGAGCCTGGGCAAAAAGGGCCGAGGCCCGACCCCCATTACCTCGGTGAACACCCGCGACCTGCACTCCCGCGGCCAACAGCACCAGCAAGGCCCCCGCGATAAAGTAATCACCAATATCGTCCTGAAGAACCCGACCCGCCCGCAGCTCACTCTGCCCTCGGTCAAGAGCAGTCCCGATGGCCTGGAGAAGCTCGCCGGCCACGCCTTGCATCGCCTATTGACCGCGGCCCTGAAGGGCACGAATCTTGCTTACCGCCACGACGATCGCCCGAGTATCGATGTTATCCTGCCCAGCTTGAACCCTTACACTCTCGGCGCCCTGATGCAGATGCTGATGGTGGCCACGGTCATCGAAGGGAATCTGCTGGGCGTGAACCCCTTCGGCCAGCCCGGAGTCGAAGCCTACAAAAAACTGACCAAAAAGAATCTGGGTATTCTGTCATTCCCGCGAAGGCGGGAATCCAGTTTTTAGACTGTGGATCCCTGCTTTCGCAGGGATGACATTATAAACTGGCCACTTTGAAGTATTAAGTTTTTTTATTGAGGTGATCTTCAGTGAAATGGTCTAAGGCATTCATCCCCACGGTAAAGGAAGACCCCTCCGACGCGGAGGTTGTTTCGCACAAGCTGATGGTTCGGGCCGGCCTGATGCGCAAGTTGGCCGCCGGCGCCTACAGCTATCTGCCACTTGGTTATCGGACCTTGCGGAAGATCGAGCAGATCATCCGCCGGGAGATGGAGGCCGTCGGCGCCTTGGAGCTGCACATGCCCGTCATTCAGCCGGGCGAGCTCTGGGAGCGGACCGGCAGACTCAAGGCCTATGGCCCGGTACTGATGAACTTCACCGACCGCCACGGACGCCGCGTCGTCCTCGGGCCCACCCATGAGGAAGTCATCACCACCTTGGTAGCCGACAACATCAGCTCCTACAAGCAGCTCCCCCTTAACCTCTACCAGATTCAAACCAAGTTCCGCGACGAGTATCGCCCGCGTTTCGGCGTCCTGCGAACACGCGAGTTCCTGATGAAGGACGCCTACAGCTTTCATCTGACCATAGAAGACCTGAAAGTAACATACGAAAAGATGTATCAGGCTTATTGTCGTATATTCGATCGCTGCGGCCTGGACTATGTCATCGTCGAGGCTGAGTCCGGGCCCATCGGCGGCGAATCTTCCCACGAGTTCATGGTCCCCACCGAAGCCGGCGAGGACACCCTCGTCCGCTGCTCTTGCGGATACGCAGCCAATCTTGAGCGGGCAACCGCAGCAACACCGAAGACAGAGCCAAAGGAAAGTCCAAAGGACCTCCGCCAGGTGCACACCCCCGGTGCGACCACCATCGACGAGCTGACCAAGATGCTGAATACCCCTGCGGAGCAATTAATTAAAACCCTGGTATTGGTAGGCGACGGCAAACCACTGGCAGCCCTTGTCCGCGGCGACCATGAGCTCAACGAAGCCAAACTGGCTCACGCGGCTGGAGTGAGCAATGTCCAGATGGCTGACGCCCAGACTATCGAAAAGCTCACCGGCGCAGCGGTGGGATTTGCCGGGCCTGTTGGTCTAAGCGACTTGCCGATCATCGCTGATAAGGCTGTCCAAGGCATGGTCAACGCTGCGACGGGAGCCAATAAGACCGACTACCATCTGCTCGGCGTAAATCCCGGGCGCGACTTTACACCGAGCACCGTTGCTGACATCCGCCTGGCCGCCCCCGGCGACCGGTGCGCCAAATGCAACGGCGAGCTGAAATTCAGCAAGGGCATCGAGGTCGGCCACGTCTTCCAACCGGGCGCCAAATACTCCGACGCCTTAGGAGCCCAAGTGCTGAACGAGAAGGGCAAAAACCAGCCAGTGTTGATGGGCACGTACGGAATCGGTTTGAATCGCATCATGGCCGCGGCTATCGAGACCCGCGCCGACGAGCAGGGCATTATTTGGCCCATGAGCATTGCCCCCTTCCAGGTGATTCTGGTGCAACTTGGCCAATCGGATCAGGTGCTGGCCACCGCTGAAAAACTCTACGAAGACTTGACTGCTCGCGGCTGTGAGGTCCTCTGGGACGATCGGGATGCCAGGCCCGGCGTAAAGTTCAACGACGCCGACCTTATTGGCATCCCCCTGCGAATCACCATTGGCGAAAAGGCCTTAGCCAAGGGAAACGTCGAACTCAAACCCCGCACCGAAAAACAGCCCCAACTGCTCGAACCCGCCGCCGCCGTCGATACTGTAATGCGCCTTATCAACTCATAGCTATCATATCGGAGTTAAGAGATGGTGCCCCGCGCTACGACCTCGCTAGATCACCAAGACTTTCTGTTCCTTGTCGGAAACGGCAAATGGTATGTGAAATTCAGGAGTTGCTCAACGACTACTCTCTGAGAACCAGCTCCGCAAGGTCCTTTTGAATTTACTGAATCCCGGATCAGAACATCGACCAAGACTCACCTTCTTGGCCAGCTGAGTATACAACGATGGTGATCGTGGTTTCCTTGCCAGTTTAAGAACCTGCTCAAGAGCCTCCTTTGGCCGATCAGGCTTTTGTGTGGAATGGTCAAGAAAACCGTGATTCCGGAGCCAGCCAGCCAAATCCGGCGTACGCTGGGACCAACCCAGAATACTGGCAACGTGCGGGGAATCGCTCCATACCCATATCTCCAACTCAGGATCAAGAACAATCGCAGCCGCACGATCACCCCAGCCGCTCCCGCGCAATCGAGATTCAATGTCCTCTTCGAGCGCTTCCCTGGATAATGGTTCTTGCCCACATCCTTCGCGGTCTAACATGACAAGTGCGTGGTGGCAACTGTTCGTAAATGGACGCAGGAACTCATGTCCATCTATTAGACAGCCAGGGTCTCTATGTGGATGTACAAAGAAATCGCTTGATATTCTACGAATGCCGAGTGCTTGAAACCGAGACGACAATATGCCATCTACCGCATGTTCCATATCCTTGTCTGCAACGAGAACAACGAGGTCTTTGGAATAGTCACTCTGTGTCATCCTAGCACTCCCCCGGCAAACAAAACACTCAGATTCGTCTCTCCACGCCACTCTTTCAGAGCCGGATGTTTGCTTCCGACCACAATATCAGTGGCCCCTTCAGGGGTGATCGCAAAACAAAGAACACTCTCGGGTTTCACCACGCTCAGTATCACGGGTGAATGCGTTGCCAGAAGGATTTGCGCATCATAGACAGAAGATAGTGATTGGAACATAGTTTCTACAGCCCGCGGATGGATGCCGTTTTCAGGCTCCTCGATGAGATAAACTCCGCTGAACTCTGGCAAGTATGCCGGGAGTGTTAGCGCCAAGAGGCGTAGTGTCCCATCTGAAGCCATCCAAGATGGCACCTCTAAGTCTCCGCGATATCGGAGCACTATGTATCGATGCTTGTCGTCTTCCCTCTCGACTGTGCGAATTCCTTTCAAGCCCTGCAGACCAGTCTGTAGATGGGCTATCCAATCTCGCAAACGATCTTCCTTTTTCTCTAATCCGGAAATCACCCATGGAATATTTGAGCCATCAGGCTTGAATCCTCGGATCTGTCCCGGGGGGCTCGCCTTTCGAAGCAGCAAGCTATTTAGAGTGAATCTCCGAACCCCTTCAGCGAGAAACCTCTTCAGCCATGTACATACAGGATAAGATCTTTCATCTTCAGGTAGGTTTCCCAACGCGGACTTGCGAGGACCTAACTTAATCGCCGGAAACCAGCCCTTTCCTGATCTAGGGTTAGTCTCGGAATAGAAATTATCGTTACCTCCGGGAACCTTGTTCACGATTGTTCGAATTTCACGTTTACCTTTCTTAGTAAGAATGGACGCAGGCGGTTCAGGTGCTTGGGGAAATAGTAGTCTTTGTTTATGCGAAACTGCTTCACCTGCTTTCAGCAAAGCTTTTTCCGCTAAGATCATCACTTCATCTGTTTCTGGATCCTTCCCGATTTGCACCTCATAGCGAAGCGTATTGAATCTCTGGTCTGCAAGTAGCTTCTGTCGGTCCTCAGGGATTCTCACCTCTATAGCAAGCTCAAAGGACCTTCCCACCTTTCCCCACACAAAGTCTTGGAAGTTTTGTGTGCGCTCGCTAACAGCGGCTTCGACACCATCAGCGACCAGGCGACCAAGAAACGCGACGACGTCGAGGAAAGTTGTTTTCCCGCTGGCATTTGGGCCGACGAGGACCATGAATGGCTCAAGGGGTTGGCGTACGTATCGCAAGCATCTGAAGTTCAAGGCCTCTATCAGACTGATCATTGTTTCTCCTCTATCGTTACTTCGTCCGGGGGCGGTTGACAGAATAGAGTATTACGGCGCATGCTCGAATTGTCCAGATATTCATCTACTCTCTTCGGCCTCCCCCGTCATGGCCCCACGCGCTTGCAAGGGATATAAGCATCGGACCGTTGTAAGTGCTTCAAAAGAAGAATCTTGCAAACTGTCGGTCGGCAAGATGTTCAGCATCACAGATCGCCCACGCCGGTTAGTTCGCGCCAGAGGGGATTGCCCAGGCCGCGATTGGCTCCAACCGCCGAAAAATTTGGCGTAATCTCCTCCAGAAAAGGCCTCCAAACCTGCAAAACACCCATACAAGCACTGTATGTCTGCCGAGTCCTCGAGTCCAGTCTGGACAATCGAGCTTGCAGAGCTGATAATTGACCTGGATTTTGGCTCTTTTTGCTGGAGGATACCTTGACCGCCAAACCCGGCGACATTCGACTGCTGATCCTCGACGTTGACGGAGTGCTCACCGACGGCTCTGTGCTTCTGGCAGACGATGGGAGCGAACTAAAACGTTTCAATGTCAAGGACGGGGCGGCCATCCGCTGGTGGCTCCGCTCCGGCCGCCAGATGGCCTGGATTTCCGGACGTGAATCACCCGCTGTGCTCCATCGAGCCCGGGACCTCGGCGTCAAGCACATATATCAACACGTTTTTGACAAGCTCGGGACCTACAGGGACCTGCTGGAGCAGATGGGGCTCGCTGCGGAGCGGACGGCTTGTATGGGCGACGACCTGATGGATTTGCCGATCCTCACCCGTTGCGGATTTTCCATAGCCGTCGCCGACGCCATGCCCGAGATACGCGATATGGCCGACCTCGTAACCCAGCGTTGCGGCGGGCGCGGAGCCGTCGCCGAAGCCGTCCGCTTCTTGCTCAAAGCCGCCGGAGACTGGCAGGCCATCACCGCCAGATACACAAAAGAGGATTGATTGAAGCTATGAAAGCCGCCCTTCGCAAATTAGCACTGCTCGGTTTGAGTTTCGCGGTCGTCGCTGCCGTTGTGCTAATCTACAGCCGAATTGCCGGACCCCAAGGCACGCCCAGCTCAACGCCGGACAGCCCAGGGTCCAACGGGCCCAGCACCTTGGAGCCCACCATCAAGCGGATTGGCGGGCGAGAAAGAACTCTCCAACGCGGTGAGAAAGTCGAAATCTACCTCAGGGGCCCCGGCGGGCGCATTCAAAGGGAGTATCATATCGAGCGCCTTATCCTGCAGAGCGAAGACCGAGCTTCACTTGAGGATGTCAGGTTCGTCTGGCACTTCAAGGACGGCCAAACACTCACGCTCACATCCCAAAGCGGCCAAGTCCATATCGAACGCGGGGCCCTTGGCAGTGCTCAGCCGACCAGGGGCCTGCTTACCGGAAACGTGCGCATAGTCTTCGATGCCAGCCCGGAAGACCAACCAAAGCAGCGACCCCTCGGCCAGCGCGACGCAGACAAATTCATAATCACCACCCCTCAGCTCGATTTTGACATTCCTTCTTGCCGCTTGTCAACCGACCAGCCGGTACAGCTTCGCGGGGCCCGCTTGGACGCTTACGGTACCGGCCTATTACTCCGCTGGCGGGAAATCTCCAACGATATCGACACCTTGAACATTAAAAAGGGGGGGCAACTCACTTGGTACCCCGGCCCGCAACGAGGCCCTGCCGCCCCGACACCTCCTGAAGACCAAGAAGAGCAAGAAGAGCAAAAGACCCAAACCGCCACCCAAGCCCCGCTACCTCTGGAGCCTGCCAAACAGAAGACCCCGCCCAAAAAACTCGACAGCTACCTCGCCACTTTCCACGACCACGTCCGGCTAACTTATCAGGACCAGGTTGTCGAAAATGTGGACCGCCTGGAGGTCTACTTCAACCTCGATGGCAGTGATAAAGCAGACTCCGCCGCCGAAGATACTCAACCTTCACCGAAGACCCCTTCTAAGCCCGGAGCCTCTGAGCCATCTGTCCAGCCGGGTGCCTCAGAGCACCAGCCGGCTGTCGCAGAGCTCCAGCCTCCCCTGCACCTGACCTGGACCGGCCCAATGATCATCGTTCCAGATGAAGAGGAAGACCACCAGCGCAGAGTCCAGCGGAAATTCGAGGCCAAAGCCTTTGGTGCACCAGTGAAATTCTCTTCAAACGATATGTCCGGCGAATGCGCCAGGCTCGAAGCCGAACACCATTCGGGAATAGTCCGTCTTTTCAGCAGTCCCGAATTTCCCGTCATACTCAACGGGACGGACGGAACCGAGATAACCTGCAAGGAGCAGATCGATATTGACTTTAGTGACTCTCGCGTTGCCACAGCTACATTGGGCAAGGGCAGTCTTAAAAGCTCCGGACGGGCTTTGAGTCCGAGCTCGAGCGAGCCTGGCCAGGACTCCAAGCCCATCACGCTCAGTTGGGACGGCCAGGCTGAACTCAAATTCCTCGAAGATACTCATCCGCTCAAAGATCGCCCGAAATCCGATCCCACAGAAACCCAGAGCGACTATTACCTCGCCGAGGCCACCGCCCAGAAGAACGTCCAGGCTGTCTCCGATAAGTTTAACGCCAGTGCCCATTACATGCATATAGAACTCGGCCCGCCGGGCTCCGATGGTACTGAGCGCGGCCAGGGGATTCTGCTCCTGCGGGCAAAGGACAATTTCTTTTCTGTCCTCTCTGACGATAACCGGAGCATTTCTGCTGACTCGATGAAGACTCACTTCACTCGCCGCCGCTCTGGCAGGGGCCAATTCCCCTCGAGTATAGAGCTCAATGGCCATGTCCTCGCCAGTCAGCCACCACAGCAGTACAGCAAAAAGTCCCCTGGACCCTCGCCGCAAGACCAGCCCAAAAGCACCCTCCAATGCCAGGAAATGGACATTACACTCATCGAGCCCGACGACGTAACTACCTCCAGCACAGACAGTTACGCCGCAGCCAGGATTTCACACCTGCTCGCCCGGGGCCAGGTTATCGGACGTTATGAGCCCGAAGGAGCCGACCCCAGCAACCTCTCAGCGCATACACTCGAATGGGACCTGGCCACCAAAACCACGACCCTCAAGGGCGGACCGGCCAGAGTTGAACTGGAGCATCCGAAGGACGAACAAGGAAAGGAAAAAGACGAGAAAGACTGGCTCGAGTCGGAAATCATCGAGATCGTGGAGAAAGACCGGCCCAACGGGGACGAAGGAACATATTATGTGCTCAGTACGCCCGGCCGTGGCAAGATGCGCACGTCTTTTGCTGGATCGGAGGAAGGGGCAGAGCCAGCCCCCGTAGGTTTGAATTGGCCAGGCTCCATGCTCTTTGACGGTTTGGCAAACAAAGCTTCCTTCACCGGCACCGACGACCAGAGAGTCAAAGGGGCCATAGTCCACAGTCCAGCCTGTGCGAGTGAGTTCGAGGCCGACCAACTCGACTTGTATTTGCGAAAGGCCAAGGATAAGTCGCCCGCACAACTGCCCAGCACCGACAAAGAAGCAAAGGGCCTGCCCTCAGGCCAGACTTTCTTTAAGCCCATGAGCGGCCGAAGCCTGGAAAAAATGGTTCTGACCGGCAAGGCCGGCAAGGCTCTAGTCCGAGCTGTTGAGCAAGCTGCCGACGGCTCCAAAAAGATACTGCGCCGAGTACTGCTAACCTCCGATGTCTTGACCTACCTGGCTGGTAAGGACAATAAGGGACTCCACGGCCAAGGCCCAGGAAGATTGCTTCTGGAGGACTACCGGCGAACCGACACGGTGGTCTCGGACGAAAAGCCCACATCCGGCCCGCTGGCAAAAACCCCCAAACCACGCAACCCCCTGCAGCTCCAGCGCGTCGGAGACGGCCAGACCGCTTTCGAGTGGGCTAAGTCAGTCGACTATGATCAAGACAAACGCAAAGCCGTGTTGCGCGGCGAAGTGCACATGGTCTCTCGCGGCTATGCCCTGACCCTGCCCGCAAAACCATCCGAGCGGGCCAATGTGCCCAACCGTCGTAACCTTACCCAGCTGTGGGCTGAGGAGTTGACCCTCATCCATGCCGAGCCCAAAACCGGCAAAACCGCCCAGAAGGATACTAACTTTGCCGACCTGTTGGCCATGGACGAGCTGGAAATCGAAAGCGTCGAGGCTACCAGCGACGCCGGCGATGCCACCCTAGTCTCCAGCAACGTAAGTATCCAAGGCCACAGAATATTCTACAGCACCAAAACCAACGAGATTCTCATCGAAGGTACCCGCACGCAAAAGGCCCGCCTGACCTATAATGATCCCGAAAAAGGCTGGGGCTCGTGGGAAGGCAAAACCATCCGCTATAACACGGTAACGCGCAAGGTTTATGCTCCGGGCGGCAAGTTCCAAGCCTTTAGCCCTTAGGATTTGTAAATAGATAAGGTTTCGTTTTTGCTTCGAACATAAGTTCTCTGTTTAGCCCCCAGGTTTATCCTGGGGGTCTCTTTGATCACCCCAGGTTTATACGGAACACTATCATGCCCACGGGCTTAGCCTACTCGCCGGAGTTTCTCAAACACCGCACCGGCCCCGAGCACCCGGAAAGGCCCCAGCGGCTCCAAGCTATATATGACCGCCTCGCAACAGATGGCCTGCTCGATCAAATGCAGTCTATTGACTTTTCCTCCGCTGATATCGCCGAGATAGAGCGCGTCCACACTCGCCGGTATATCGAGCGAGTGGCCCAGTCTTGCCGTAGCGGGCTGCCCTTCATCGATTCACCCGACAGTGAGATTTGCCCGGAATCTTACGAAGTGGCCCGATTGGCTGTCGGCGCCGTCCTGGCCGCTGTTGATGCCGTCGTCGACGGTTCCCTCACCAACGCTCTTTGCCTTGTGCGTCCGCCCGGCCATCACGCCGAGGCCGACACGTCCATGGGCTTTTGTTTGTTTAATAATGTAGCCATCGCCGCCCGCCGCCTCCAGCAAGTCCACAGCCTCCAAAGAATCCTCATCATCGACTGGGACGTCCACCACGGCAACGGCACACAACACACTTTCGAGTCGGACCCCGGCGTATTCTATGCCTCCTTCCACCAGTCGCCTAGCTCCTGTTACCCCGGAACGGGATGGGCCAGCGAAAAAGGCACAGGCCCCGGCCTCGGGGCAACGCTGAACATGCCTTTCGAACCCGGGGCAACCGACGCTGATTATCGGACCTGTTTCACCGACCTGCTGGCCCCGGCAGTCGAAGACTTTCGCCCTGAGTTCATCCTGGTCTCTTCCGGTTTCGACGCCCACGCCGACGACCCTTTGGCCGGCCTCTGCCTCACCGTCGATGGTTTCAATTTCCTCCTTGAGCAGACCTGCCAGCTCGCCCACAACTTCGCCGACGATCGTTTGCTCGTTGTACTTGAAGGCGGCTACAACCTCGACGTACTCGCCCGGGCCGTCGCCTCCTACGCCCGCATCCTCCTCCAGTCCGGCCGCCCAACC
>DAOVKO010000144.1 GCA_030631725.1 Actinomycetes bacterium
GGAGGCGCCGGGGTCGAGATTCAGGTCCAGACCCATTACACCGAGACCTCCGACGGCTGGACGTTGCAGGTGGACCGTTATCAGCCGACGGAGCCCGACCCGGCAAACAATCCGGTGGTGCTCTGTCATGGTCTAAGCTACAACAACCGCTTTTGGGATTTGACGAGGGAAACCTCACTGGCACGATACTTGGCCCAGCAGGGCTACGATGTCTGGTCCGTATCCTTGCGTGGGGCGGGGCTTTCAGATCAGCCGGTCTCCAGCGTGATACGCAAGATCGGCACCGGCTCGATCGATCCGAACTTTTTGCTTACGATCAACCAACGCAGCCTGGGCAGAGCTGCCTTTTCGGAATATAGCGTGGACGATCACATCAATTACGATATTCCAGCGGTGATCAAGTTGGTCAAAGAAAAGAGCGGGGCAAAGAAACTGCACTGGGTGGGCCATTCGATGGGGGGGATGATTATGATGAGTTATCTGGGCACTGAAGCGGAGTTGGCCAAGGATGTGGACACTTTCGTGGCGGTGTCGGTGCCTATGGTTATGTTCCATCCATTGAACAAGGCCATGCAGTTGCAGGTGGATAATGCCGAGCTGCTCAAGGCCGGCAACATAGTGATCTCCACCAGCTACGACTCCCTGGTGGCTAAGGTGTTGGGCAAATGGGCGCCGCCTACGGTCTCGGAGAGCCTGTTCCTGAATCGCGACAACGTTGAGGACGGCACGTTGCGGCTGTTGGCTCAGTGGGCCCAGGAGAGCATATCGACGGGACAACTGACGCAATTGCTGGACCTGGCAGCGGATGAACGCTTTCAGTCGCTGGACAAGAAGGTGGACTACTCGGCCTTGCTGGATAAGGTAACCACGCCTACTTTCTTCCTGGTTGGCCAATTGGACAATATGGCTACGGTGGGGGCGGTGAAATATAGCCACCGGGAAGTTGCCAGCCGAGAGAAGCAGTTCAGACTGTTCGGGCGGATTAATGGCCAGCGGGCCAATTACGGACATGATGATATTATCATCGGCCGACACGCCAGGGCAGAGGTGTTCCCGGAAATCCTGAAATGGCTGAATGCCCATAAGTAAACCGGCCGGGGCCGGTGAAACCATTTGTGGCCTGCTGCCCACAGACTGTTCCAGCCTAAATATGCATACAGACCGATTGCAATAGGCCTGTCATCTGCCCCCACTGCCTGGAGAGGGCGGTTGTGGGGCGGGGTGAGAAGCGTCCAGCCAAAATATGGAGTTTTGATCCGTATGTGTTATAGTCTGAGGGGAGATGACGAAAGCGGGATTACAGTGCAACGAATCATGGTAATTCTATGAGCAATGCTCCCAGTATTGATGGTGATGGTATATTCGGGCTTTCATGTCCTAGGCACGTTAAGACTGCAATTGCAGACTACACAGAGAAACTCGCACGGATTCTAGATAAGAAGATCACGTGCCTATGCGTCCACGGCTCCCTTGCTCGAAAGTGCTTTCATCCTGCAAGTAGCGACATTGATCTCATAGCGGTTACGTCAGAGCCCTGTGTGGAGAGTTGTGTTTCATCAATACTCAGGGTTCATCAACAGGCAGGAATCCCAATCGATGCCTTTTTTGTCACTGCCGATCAACTAGATGCTGAAGAGGTTCCTGCGCCTGTAGATTTCGTCGTAAAACCCATGTCCGGCGGCAAAGTTATCCGGCTACCTTCGGGCAGCTATGACGTCTTATTACATAGGCAAGATGCATATGAGGCGGGTATAACACTAATTGGGCCAATGCGCAGGGAAGTCTTTCGTCCTGTTCCTTGGGCTCTGTTGAGTCAGTGCCTTGACCACATATTTCGACATGTTGTTGAAAAGTTCAAGCATCCTATACTTGTATTCTGCCGACTTGTATATGCCTACGAGCACAAAGAGTTGGGGTCTAAAAAGATCGCGGGCGAATGGGCTTCAGGGGAGTTTTCGAAACAATGGCTTCCCATTATTGAGCAATGTCTGGAGAGATACGCCCAAGGAGATGCCACTTGCAATTTGAGCAGGAAGGAACTGATGCGTTTTGAGGAGTATTGTGGGAAGCGTATTGGACAGCTGAAAAGTCCAAGCTGATGGTCTCTTCATCGCAGCTTACCCACTGGCAGTGATCATCTTGATGATGTCAAGCTCCGCCGCCTGCCGTGGCTCAAGGGCGAGCGGAGAGAGGTGAGATGGCCTTTGCCTGCGGAATTGATTTGGACAATATGGATTAGGCTTCTTCTTCGGCGCGGTTGCGGAAGAGCTTGTGGTTAAGCAGCAGTCCGAGCATGCCGCCGAGAACGCCGGGGCCGGTGAAACCATTTGTGGTCTACTGCCCACAGACTGTTTCAGCGTGAATACGCGTACAGGTCAATTGCAATAGGCCTGTCATCTGTCCCCACCCCCTCACTGCCTCAACGCCGAGGGGAGAGGTCGCGGGCTCGGGTGTTCACTCTAACCTTTGTTGCCCTCATCTGATACACATTCGAGCAAATCACCAGGACTGCAGTTCAGTGCTTTGCATATGGCATCCAGAGTTGAGAACCGGATCGCCCTCGCCTTATTAGTTTTCAGTATTGATAGATTATTGACCGCTATCCCTGTAGCCTCAGCCAGATCCTTCAACTTTGTCCTTCGATCTAAAAGCACATAATCTAAACGTACACGAATCATTTGACAGCTCTGCTAAACCAGCGTTCTTGACTCTTCTATTATGGGCATCACTAGACGCAGCAATCTTCCTAACCCGATCAAAATTATAAGACTCGGGATTAGCATTAGTATGAGTAGCGGGAGCTCCCACCAGGGAGGAAGGCCGCTGCCGGTCCGGCCATAAAGATAACGAAGGACCCAGGCCGCGAGAATGAATATCGCATAAGCATACAGAATCTTGTCCGTGTTGCGAAGAATCCACCTCGCCTGATATTCGCGGTCAAATATGTAGCGTATAAGCTGTGCCACCCCCAAGGAAAGGATCCCTGGAAACACGGAGTACTTAACAAACTGTGGCAGGAGAATATAGCGAGCGAGATCATGTGAGGTGGGAGCGGGTATGCTCGCTATACCTATGATGTGGCGAACACATGACAGAACTCCTGAGGCCAAGAGAGCCCATCCGGCCACTCGCAGGACTGTGCAATACACATTAACTGATTCTTTGTTTTTTCCGAGATATCGAGTGCTCATAATATTCTCCTTGTTGACAGCTACAGTTTGTCCTCCATATCAGCACTATAGCGTTATTCGATAATAAATCAATGATAATTATTAAATTTTTTATGAAATTCATATACAGCATGCTCCGCACGTAAGTAACCTAAACGTTGGGACTTACGCTAAAACCGGCTATACTAACGACCACATCCCCGCTTTTTTTTGGTGATGACGGCATCTGCTTCTATCCTCCCCTTGCCTCAACATCGAGCGGCTCGGATGGCATCTTCCCGCGGATTCGATTTGGACAATATGGATCAGGCTTCTTCTTCGGCGCGGTTGCGGAAGAGCTTGTGGCTGAGCAGCAGTCCGAGCATGCCGCCGAGAACGCCGGGGCCCAGGAAATCCACGGGCAAAAAATTACCCAGCGGATTGTTGGGTAAAGCTTCGCCGGCTGGTGAGCCGAAGCAGGCCAAGGCCAGGTAGGCGAAGAAACCGAGAAGGGGCAGAGCAATCCAGCAGAAAAGAGAGCGCGAGGGACGAAAGGCCTGGTGAGCTGCCAAAGTCGACAGGAAGCCGGCGGCGAAGGCGGCAAAGATGGTTTGGCTGCGTTCCGAGGCGTAAACTGTGTAGACTTCGGCGCCGGCGATGGCTGTTTTGGCGGTGGTGGCTACCAGCAAGGCGGCTACGAAGGCGACGACCAGGGCTAATCCCAGGGCCTGCAAAGCGGTGGCCAGCGAGAATTGACGCTGCTGATGGTGGCCGGCATGTTCTGCCGGAGCCAGATGAGCCAGGATGATTTTGCCCAGCCGGTGGACGCCATAGAATAGAATAATCAGCAGTAAGGTCTCGACGGCAAAGCTCAGATAAGAAGCCTGGGCCCCATAAGCCCAGTGGGCGCGGATGGCCTGTCCGCTGCGAACGCTCAGCACGCACAGGCCGGCGGCAAAGACCAGCACGGGCAGATCGGGCAGCCGCCGGCGGCAAATCAGGACCGTCAGCACGGTCGAGATCAGGGCAACGACCGCCAGGAGTAGCCAGGAGAGGGGCAGGTCTTGGTTGTAAATGAAACTGACCGGGTCGTTGAAGACGTTGGGCCGAGCCGCCGGCCAAACGAGCAAATAGACCAAAACGGCGATAATGGCGACGACCGGGAATAAACGCAGTCTCGTGCGAAGATCTCCGAGCATATAAAACTAGCCTTGCAAGTACTGCCTTCTAAACGTGTTCCCGAACGATTATAGCCGAATTCAGTGCAAGCGCCAAGCTTAGGACGTGTAAATAAATTATCTTCCATTTTTGACTGGCTGTGGCTTCGGCTGGCGGCGTCAGTAAAACTCGGACTACTCATCAGTAGGCCTGCATTTTACTTCCTTGCCAGCCTCGTCCTCGCTCAGCCAAAAACGAAACCTAATTTATTTACAAGTCCTTAGGGAAGAAACTTGTCGATTTTGATCCTTCCCCAAACGTTTAGCCGTCTAAATGCTTCGGCGTAGGGGACGCCGCACTGCAGGCCGCGGAATTTGGCTACGGTTTCCAACATGTCAGTTGGCTCGGCTTTGTGATGCCCTTCGATCCACTGGAGTTGACTTTGGTGGCAGAAGAACATCTGCTTTTTGGTCTCGAGGTGGTCGGTGATGTCCACGAAGTCGGTGGGCTCAAAGCCCATGCCGGCCAGGGTGTCCATATAGAAGACGGGGGTGATGTTTTCGTGGGCGGGGAGTTTGGTTTTGTAGAGGGGCAAGGTGGAAGTGAACGAGGCATCAAATACCAGTTGGCTGGTGATGACATGGTCGGGCATGTAGTCGTTGGGACTATGAGTTAAGATGACGTCGGGCTTGGCCTGGCGGATGATATCCACGGTTTTGATGCGCATTTGTTCGGTGGGATAGAGATCGACGTCGCCGGCTATAGGCCCCAGGGGTTGGGCATTTATCAGTTTGGCTGCTGCTTTGGCTTCTGCATCGCGGGTTTGGGCCAGCTCTTGCGGGTCGATGTTCAAGCCGCCCATGTTGCCGCTGCACAGATGAGCCATTATGACTTCATGGCCTTGGTCGGCATACTTGGCCAGAGTGCCCCCGCACAGCAATTCCAGATCGTCGGGATGTGCTCCCACAGCTAGAATGCGCATTTTGTTTTACTCCTTTGTTGGCGAGTCGGACATGCCGATCGGCTGGCGTCATTCGCAAAGCTGCTCCGGGGCTATCAGATCGTCATAGGTTTCTCGTCGGCGGATGGTCCTGTGCTCAGAGCCGCTGACCAGCACCTCCGGTGCTCGGGGGCGGGAGTTGTATTGGCTGGCCATGCTGGCACAATAAGCCCCGGCAGTGAAGACGGCCAACAAATCTTCCCGCTTTACCGGCGGCAGCAATCGATCCTTGGCAAAGAAGTCGGTGGACTCGCATA
>DAOVKO010000030.1 GCA_030631725.1 Actinomycetes bacterium
AAAGATGGGGAATGTCGATGCCGACATTGAGGGCGGCCTGGAAGATGGTGGTACCTTCCGGTACGTTGACTTGGGTGTTGTCGATGGTAAGTGAGATTTCTTGGGGCATATTTTATAACCTTGCGTAAATAATCACTCCAGGTCGCATCGGAGACAGCGGCGGGCCTCGGCGCAAGCGGCCTGTAGAGAATAGCCCTTTATGACCTCTTCGAAGTTTCCGCGGCGTTTGGCTAGTGAGAGGGCGCGAACGGGTCGACGGGGCATCTCGGCCTGCTCCTCGTCGGGCTTGGATCGCGAGGCAAAGCCGGTATCGGGCGGAAGCTCACCTTTGCCCCCGAGAAAGACATCTATGGCCTGAGCGGCGCGTTGGCCGGCAGCAATGGCCTGAATGATGGTGGCCGGTCCGCTGACGGCGTCTCCGCCGGCAAAAACGTCGCCGTCTCCGGAGCGCTGGGTGAGAGGGTGCACATCAATCCATCCCTGGGAGACAGCCAATTTGCCGTCGGTGGCGGCGAAGCTGAGCTCGGGGCCTTGACCGATGGCTACGATTACGTGGTCGGTTTCGATAAGGGCTTCACTGTCGGGTTTTGGAATTGGGCGGCGGCGTCCGGATTCGTCGGCGTCGCCGAGTACCATCTCGGTGCATTTTACGGCCCGAACATGACCGTCGCCCTGAATCTCGATGGGGGCAACAAGGAAGTGCATGTCGATGCCTTCCATGAGAGCCTCTTCGATCTCTTCACGGATGGCGGGCATTTCTTCGCGGCTGCGGCGGTAGAGCAGAGTAACGCGGTCTGCGCCAAGTCTAAGAGCAGTGCGAGCGGAATCGATGGCGGCGTTACCGCCGCCGATGACGGCGACTCGGCCGGAGATGTCTTTGATTTGGCCGAGATTGGCCCGGCGGAGGAAGGCCAAGGCGTCGTGGACGCCTTCGGTTTCTTCGCCGGGGATGCCGAGGGTGCGGCTCTTGTGGGCCCCGACGGCAAGGAAGATGGCATTGAAACCGGCGTCGCGGAGCTCCTGGAGGGATTCGATCCTTCGAGAAGTTTCGATTTTCACGCCGGCGCGGCAGATGTAGTCAATGTCCCGCTGGAGGGCTTCGAGCGGCAGCCGGTAAGAAGGGATGCCGGTGGCCAAGACTCCGCCGACGACGTCGAGGGCTTCGAATACCTTTACGTCGCGGCCCATGAGGGCAAGGAAATATGCGGCGGTCAAGCCAGCCGGTCCGGAGCCGATGACGGCGACTCGGCCCTGGCGAGGGCCTTGCCAAACGGGTGGATTGGCGGGGCGCTTCTCCCTGTCGGCGACAAATCGCTTGAGATGGCGGACGGCGACGGGTGAATCGAGGTCCCCACGTCGGCAAAAAACCTCGCAGGGGTGATCGCATGCCCGGCCGCAAACCGAAGGAAATGGATTTCGCCTGCGGATAATGTCCAGGGCCTGGGCGAATCGGCCCTCGGCGATGAGGGCGACGTATTCGGGGACATTTACGTGGGCTGGGCAGGCGCTGGAGCAGACGGTAGTAACCAGGGCTGGACAGGCGTTTGCCGGGCAGCGTTTTTCGATGATATGAGCTTCATACTCGTCGCGGAAATAGCGGATGGTGGAGAGCACGGGATTGGGCGCGGTCTGGCCCAGGCCGCATAAGGAGGTCTCGGCGATCATTTGGCCGAGTTGGACGAGGCGGTCGATGTCGGCCAACTCGCCCTGTCCCTCGGTGATGCGGGTGAGGATTTCCAACATTCGTTTGGTTCCCACGCGGCAGGGAACACATTTGCCACAGGATTCCTTCTGAACGAAATCGGTGAAAAACCGGGCGATGTCGACCATGCAGGTGGCCTGATCCATGACGATCAGACCGCCGGAGCCCATGATGGCCCCGATCTGTTTGACGGAGTCGTAGTCGAGGGGGATGTCGAGGTGCTGTGCGGGGATGCATCCGCCGGAAGGCCCGCCGATCTGGGCGGCCTTGAACTTTCTTCCGCGAGGAATGCCACCTCCGATGTCAAAGATGATTCGGCGCAAGGTGGTGCCCATGGGGACTTCGACGAGGCCGGTGTTGTTGACCTTGCCGGCCAAGGCGAAGATCTTTGTGCCCGTGGAACCCTCTGTGCCGACGGCGCGATAAGCGTCTCTACCTTTGAGAATAATCAGTGGTACGTTCGCAAAGGTTTCTACGTTATTAATGTTCGTTGGTTTGCCGCGCAATCCGCAGCTAGCGGGGAATGGCGGGCGGGGGCGGGGCATGCCTCTGGCCCCTTCAAGCGAGGCGATCAAGGCGGTTTCCTCACCGCAAACAAAGGCGCCGGCGCCTTTGCGGATTTCGATGTCGAAATCGAAGCCGCTGCCGAGGATGTTTTTTCCGAGCAGTCCTGCAGAGCGGGCTTGAGTTAGGGCAATCTGGGCGTGCTCAATGGCGATGGGATATTCGGCGCGGACATAGATGAAGCCTTTGTCGGAGCCGATGGCGTAGGCGCCGATGATCATTCCCTCGATGACCAGGTGGGGGTCGCCTTCGAGCAGGGCCCGGTCCATGAAGGCTCCGGGGTCGCCCTCGTCGGCGTTGCAGATGATGTACTTTGGCTGAACGGGGGCAGCCCGGGTGAACTGCCATTTTTTGCCGGTGAGAAAGCCAGCACCACCACGTCCTCGCAGGCCGGATTTGAGGACGTTGTCAATGACCTCTTCGGGGGACATTTTCTCCAGCACCTTGGCGGCTGAGGCGTAGGCGGCGTTGGCTAGAGCGTCTTGCAGAGAGGTGGGGTCGATTACGCCGCAGTTCTTGAGGACCTGACGGTGCTGGTGAGCGAAAAAGGGGATGTCCTTTCCGCTGGTAACTGGGGCGTCCTGTGCAGAATAGCAGAGGCGTTCTATGACTTTTCCCTGCTGGATAGTCTGTTCGATGATCTCGGTAACGTCGTCTGGGGTGACTGCCCTGTAGAAATAGCCGAGGGGTTCGACGGCTACGGCGACGGCCCCGGCGCAGAGGCCCAGACAGCCGGTGCGGACGATGCGGACTCGCTGGGAGAGGTTTCGCTGAGCGATTTGGTTTTCGAGTGCGTCGCAGACATTCAGGGCGCCCAGGGCTCGACAGCCAGTGGAGCAGACACGAATCTCAATCTCATATTCCACGGGGCAGGCGAACTTGCTTTGGAGTTGGCCAAGCCGATCAGTGGGTTTTATTGGTTGGGCCATTGGTCAATCCGGATAGTCTTGAAGGATAGTCTGAACACGCTGAGTGGTGAGCTTTCCAAAGTATTGTTCATTGATCATGATAACAGGGGCAAGAAAACAAGTTCCCAGACAGGCGACGGTTTCGAGGTAGAACTTCAAGTCGGGGGTTGATTGATCCTCATCGATTTTCAGGGTGCGTTTTATGGAGTCGAGTATTTGGCCGGCGCCTCTTACATGGCAAGCGGTGCCTCGACAACAGCGGATGGTGTGCCGGCCGCGGGGCGAGGTATAGAACTGGGCGTAGAAGCTGACTACGCCGTAGATTCGACTAAGGGGTATTCTGGTGCGGCGACTGATTTGTGCAAGTGCGGGGGCGGGTAAGTATCCGAAATGGTCCTGAACTTGCTGAAGCAGGCCAATAAGGTTGCCATCGGGGCGGGGTTCGAGCTGGTCAAGGAGGGCCTGTATCTGATCGTGGGAAGGTTCAGCGGCAGCAGAAACCGGGGCGGTGTTGGTCTGATCCATGCCTTCGATGCCTCAAACAAACAGCATTTTCATGGGGCAGTTTATAGCGTGGGGCGACGATTGGCCAGAAGAATTATAGGCCGGCGCGGACGGGGATTCAAGGTTCGGCCAAGGGCGGGGCTGGAGTGGAAGGATGCCCGCAGGTGCGAACAGTAATAGAATAGTTTTCTGGGCGAGGCAATCAATAGCAAAGAGGCGGCCGGCCCGAGTGAACGGGGCAAACCGCCTCTTTTTCAGACATCTAACAACGCCCGCTGCAGGTGCATTGGCCGGCATCCGCCCGCGCTCACCCCGGGTCGCCGTTGTACCAACTGCTGACCAGATAGGTGTCGTTGGGATCGCTACTGGTGTCCTGGTCGTCGTCCTGGTAGATGTTGTCAAACAACTCGCCGTCAGAGGAGCCGATCATGCACTGACCCGTCTCGTCCCACCACCCCGTGCTGGGGACATTCGGGTCGTCGGTGATTTCGGTAAAGGCCCGTTCGACACCGTGGGCTCCTCCGATAACATTCTGCATGTCCGAATGGTTTCCGCTGGCGGTGTTGCCCTCGCCGCCGATGTCGGGATCGATGTCGTATTCATCGTTGTCGTTGAGCCAGCCGCGGTCGGCAAAGATGGGGTAGTTTCCTCTGACACCGGGGCCGGGCAGATAGTTGTTCCGCCTACGATTGACAGCTCCGCCCTGAGTAGGACGGGCGCGGTCGATATCCTGGTAGGCGTAGTGGAGATAGTTTCTCACGGCCTCCTGGCGGTTACCGTCGTAAGTACCGCCGATAGCGATAAGGGCCCACTGGTCTTCGGCCTCGGCACCGCCAACGGTGGGACAGATAAGCAGCGGTTCAGACACAAACTGCAAGTGAATCAGCAAGGCCCAGCAGTCCTCGGGAGTAATGTCGTCATTGGCCGGAGCGTAGGCTGTCCACTCACCAGGATTACTGGCGTCTTCTGTGTGCTCCCAGCCGATGGGATATCTGTTCTCGTAGGTGTTGGCATACAGATAGCAGGCAGTGTCGGCGCCTTTAAGCCTAGTGCCACAAACGGAGCGGTAGGCCTGCTCGCGAGCCCTTTGCACGGCGGGGACGAGGATGGCTATCAAGAGGGCGATAATAGCCACGACAACCAACAGTTCGATAAGCGTAAAACCTTTAGTCCTGTTCATAGTAAGTTCTCCTTTCGGAGGCTCCAGCAAAGCCAACCGGTAACAGGCCGCCCGGACCAACGGAAAGAAATGAGAAATAATTTCGCCCAGAACTTCAGAAGTCTGGGAAAGTGGTCCCGGAACAAGCGACCGTAGTGGGGGTCGGCTACACTAAGAAAGCCTCCACAAAAGATTTCAAGAAAAACGGAACAAAAAAACCTCTACAAAAACGCGTATCTAAAACCGCCTGTCGTGACCGGCCGAAAACCCCAGCCAACAACAAACGGAACAATTCCGTATGAATCGTGAAACTCCAAAGCTCCGGTCGAGTCTCGTAAGTCAGCATACCGTTTTACAGGAGAACAGCCAGGCAGGAATATAATGAGAAAAAATGATGGCTGCCCGAATCTTAGTCGGCTGTCCTCTAATATATTACCAGTTATGTAGGCGGCAGTCAATAAAATTCTTCCCTTTTTTTGGGAGAATTTTAGCTCTTGGGCGTGGCCCGGCGGTGCCCGCGGTGGTATAATTGCTGCTGAGCCGCGAGCTTACGGCACGTAACATCTTGTTGTTGCGTGGGTTACGTTTTACGGCGGGTATTTGAGCGGCCAGGGCGTCTCCAAACCACTGTGGGGGGCTTTTTTTGGGAGTTTCTCATGGAGATCAGGCCGGCCCGGATGGGCGACATCCCGGCAATGGCTGAGCTGATAAACCACCATGCCGAACGAGGGCGAATGCTGCACAGGTCCCCGGCCTATCTCTATGAACGAGTGCGGAACTTCTGCATTTGCCGAATGGACGGCTGCGTAGCCGGCTGCTGCGCCCTGGAGCCGGTCTGGACCGATCTGGGGGAGCTGAAGAGCTTGGCGGTGCGGGAGGATCTGCAGGGACAGGGCATAGGCACAAGCCTGATCGAGCGGTCCCTAGAGGCCGGTCGAAGTATCGACATAAAACGCGTGTTCTGCCTGACTCGTGAGCCAAGATTCTTCGAAAATCTGGGCTTCTCCGGGCTCGAACGCAATAAACTGCCGCATAAGGTCTGGAGCGATTGCGTCAACTGCCCGGTAAAAGACAACTGCGATGAGGTGGCCCTGCTGCTGGACCTTTAGATAGCTATCTAAGTGTTTGTGTGGCTGGGTGTTAAAAAAATATAGCGCCGCCTTTGAGGGCGGCGCTAGAGGAGTATAGAAGAAGACGCTGGCCAGACCTTCCGGGGTCAATGCGGGCGGGCTTTCGACCGATGGTTACCTATATGAAGCCCGCTCGACGGCCAATGAAAGTGTACAATAAAATCACGTAAAAGGCAAATCGCAGGGGGCGGAGGTTAGGCCAAAAATTATGAGCAATCGACAAGGACATAGTGGCCCGAGGCAAGGATAAAAATGGTATGGTGCTAAAACCCCAGGACAACCCACCGGTGGTGTATCCGGAAGGGGCGTCGATAGAAGAGATAGAGGGCAGATGGTGGGTGGCTCACACCAAAGCCCGTAATGAGAAGTCGCTGGCCTGGGACCTGGTGAAAAGAGGGACATCGTACTTTCTGCCGATGGTGGAGAAGGTGCGGGCTGTGCGGGGGCGTAAAGTCAAGAGCATCCTGGTGCTGTTTGCGGGGTATTTGTTCTTCTGTGGCAGCGAGGACGAACGCTATAGGGCGATGACGACTAATCGTATAGCTTCGACCATAGAGGTGGCAGAGCAAGACAGACTAATCAGAGAGCTAAGCAGCATTCAAGCGGCTATGAGCGGCTCGAGACAATTGGACCCCTTCCCTTACCTGCAGGCAGGGCGAAGATGCGTGGTAACGTCCGGGCCGTTGAAGGGTGTCGAAGGGCTGCTGGTGCGGCGGAAAAACGTGGACCGCCTGGTGCTGCAAGTACACGTTCTGGGTCAAGCGGTGTCCACTGAAATTGATGCCGGCCTGCTGGAAGTAATCGACTAGAGAAGAAACCCCGGGGTAAAGAGAGGCACAAAGGCACGAAGTAAGACAAGGAAAACCGCGGTGAAACCGGCGGAGAGGTTCATCTAGGCAAGAACTGATAATGCAAGGCCTGCTGTTGAGATATGGGCGGCAGGGGGACTGAGGGCTTATCGGGGTGGTTCTCAAAGACTACGTTGACTGAGTCGGATCTGGCGACAGTGAAGTTGTCAATAATCTGACCGTCGGGCTGCTTGACGAGAACGGCGACACTGTCCGGGGCGACAGTGAAAAGACAATAATGATGAACGGATATGCCGGTGCCGCTGGCTAAGAGAGGGCTGGTCTTGGCGGAATAGAGGGGGGCACCACCACCGCCACTGACGATGTGCTGGATGACGGAGCCGTTTGGGCTTCGAATGGGGAGGATGCGCTCGTAAAGATGAGAATGGCCGGTGAGGACGAAGTCGACGCGGGCTTCCTGCAAGAGCGGTAAGACGTCGTCATGGCCCCAGTGGCTTCTGTTGCCGCCAATGTTGAACATGGGCTCGTGGACTATGACAAATAGCCAGGCACGGGGGCGGCGAAGTCGCAATTCGGTCAGATGGTTCTTGAGCCAATGTAGCTGGGCTTGGTGATCGGCGTTTTTGAGATTGCTGTCGAGGATGATGAAGGTAGCCGGGCCACAGTCAAAACTATAGTAGAGTTCATTGCCGGGCAGTTCGAAGAGGGCCCGATATAAAGGGCCCAAATTCTCGTGGTTGCCGCGGGCGGGCCAGAGTGGCGTATTGAGCAAGAGCTCGGCGGCAGGGTTGAAAAACTGGCGGAGCCACTGTTCAAATATGCGTCCATCAGTCACATAATCGCCGGAAGAGAGGACAAAAAGGGTCTTTTCGGCAGCAATGGCGTCGGCAATTTTTCGATGATCGTCCGGAGAGCTGCGGTGATCGCCATAAAGAGCAAAAGTGAAGGTCTGTTCGCCGGAAGAACTGAGAGTACGGAAATTTCCGCTTAGCTGCTTATGGCCGGAACGGATGGAATAGTCATAAGAGGTGTAGGGGGCCAGGCCGTCGGCTTGGACAAGGTAGAGGAAGGCCCGGACGTAGGGGATGGGTTTGACCATGGGGGCAAATTGTGCGGACCATGATTCGTTCTCGATAGTAACCGTGGTGGGCAGATCGCTGCTTGTGCTGAGCCAAACAATCGCGGCCTGGTCAGGACCAACAGAGTTGAGGTAAGGACCGGTGAGAAAAGCGGACGGGTGGGCAGGCGCGTCGGGGGCGGGGTTGTGGGTGTAAATAAGTACGGCGGACAAGGCCAAAAAGAAAATACAAAGCAACAGCCAACGAACTCGAGCGGCCTGCGGTGAATTCATGCAAGTCTACTCCAAAGAAGCGGCTCGGATAAAAGCAGAGAGGTTATTTTTTTCGCCAGCTCCAGACGGCACGGGCGACAAGAAGTCCGATAAAAACAGAAGCAACGACATCGGAGAACCAATGGGAATCGAAAAGAACCCGATGAGCTCCACAACCGACGGCCAGGGCATAGAAAATGCATCGGGCAGGTGGATATAGTGCTGCCAATCCGACGGCAAAAGCGAACGCAGTGGCGGTGTGGGCTGAAGGGAAAGAGACCTTCTCCGAACTACGCACAGGCCTGTCCTTTACTATCTTGTCTTTACCTGAAACAGAAGTCCTGAGAACGGGGAGTTTGGGATCCTCACCGATGTAGAAACCCAGGCCCAGGATTGTATCAACTTCGGCGGCGGCTTGAGGCCGCAAGCGATGCACAGCCCACTTGGTGGGCCAAACCAATAATAAAGGTAAGATGATGCAAATTATCAGGCGAGGCAGCAGCGAACGGCGAGATTTGTCCAGAACAAAGATAAGCAGGCAGGCAACGACGATGGCAACAACTTGGCCGAATTCTTTGAAAGACTCCAAGGTGCGGACGACGTCGCCGGACATGCCATCGACGTTGGCCCGGCGGACCAACTGGAGTATCGGGCGATCGAGGCAAAAAGAAATAAACATACAAACAAGAATGAAGATGGGCCAGAAAAGCCAGGGGCGGCGAATGTTTTGCCTGACAAAGATAATAAGCCGAGAGAGCCAAGCTCGGCGAATATTCCGCTTCGGCGAAGAGGGGGAATTGGTTATACTCTCAGGCATGAGAAGTTTCCATTTGGCAAGTTATAAACAAAAGGCCAGCCATTACCTTTTGCTGGCCGTGGTGCTGGGGTCGGCGGGGCTGGTATATCTGCTGGGCAATGACAGAATTGCCCTGTGGGACCGGGACGAGCCGCGCTTTTCCCAAGCCGGGCGGGAGATGACCCGGGGCGAAGATTTCATCGTTCCCTATTTTAACGACGACTACCGTTTTGACAAGCCCGTTCTGATTTACTGGCTGATGGTGGTAAACAATTGGATATTCGGGGTGGGAGATTTTGCGGCTCGATTGGGGTCTTCGATAAGTGGGGTGCTGGCCTGCGGGTTGATGTACTTGGTTGGTCGGAGGCTTTTTAATCGGCAGGTGGGGCTTATGGGGGCAGCGATTGTGGCGAGCTTTCCACTGTTCATGGTGGAGAGTAAGCTGGCCACGGCGGACGCCCTGCTGACGGTGTTCATGGTGAGTGCTCTGGGCTTGTGGCTGGGCATGCAAGCCGGGCAAAGGCGGTGGTATTGGGCGGTGCTGCTTGGCTTGGCCCTGGGGCTGGGGACACTGACGAAAGGTCCGGTAATATGGCTGTTCATCTGGGCGGGTTCGATGGCTACGCTGCTACTGCAGATGCGGCGGGGCCGTCGGTGGGGGCTCTGGCTGGTGGCAGCAAGCGTTGTGGGGCTGGCGGGTTTGTGGGGGTGGGGGCCGCCAAAAACCGTGCAGACGGGCGCGGAAATAGGGGAGCTTTTGGGATGGCTGGGGGGAGGGCTTTTGATATTGAGTTTGCCGGTGGCAGGAGCAATCAGCTTGGGGCCCAGTGAGGGAAAAGGGCGAGACTGGAGGAGATTATTCAAGAGCTATGGGCTGGTGGTACTGGGAATGGTAGTGGCAGCGGTGGTATTTTTGCCGTGGGGATTGGCGGCAGTGATTTGGACGAACGGGGCCTACTGGAGTGAAGGTGTGGGCAGGCACGTGGTCCAACGCAGCGCCGAGAGTCTTGAGGGGCATTGGGGACCGCCGGGATATTACCTGGCCAGCTGGATAGTCTGCGCATTTCCGTGGAGCGTACTTGGGCCTGTGGCTCTCTGGCAGGGGTGGCGGATAAGCAAGCGGGATCGGCGAGTGGCGGGGCTTCTGGGCTGGGTAATCGGCCCCTGGTTGGTGCTGGAGGTGGTGCAAACGAAATTGGTGCATTACGTGCTGGGATGCTATCCGGCCATGGCCCTTCTGATCGCGGTGGTGCTGTATCAGTGGCGACACAAGCTCGGTGAAAAAATGCTCAGCAGGCTGGCTAGGATGAGTCTGTCAGCACTATGGATCATCGCCCTGGTGTTGGCGATAGGAATGATACTGGCGGTGGGAGTTTTAGCATTAGGGCCAATAGCAGAGCTTGGTGAGGGAGCAACGGGCAGGTATGGGCTAGTGCTTGGGGCAGGCCTGGCTGGGTTAGTAGTTATAGCCACGGCGCTGGCGGTGCGGGTGAGTCTAAAGAAAGGCTCAGGCAGTGCGGCTGTGGCCAGTGGATTCGTGGGAGTGATGATCTGCGGGGCAATTGCCGGGGGCTGGGTGGCACCGCGTATCGGCAGTTACCGGATCAGTCGCCGAGCAGCGGAGGCGGCCAGGGAGATAAGTCCAGGAGAGACGCGGTTTGTGCTGTTCGGCTTCGATGAGCCAAGTGTTATCTGGTACCTGAAGTCAAACAGAAAAGTGGTGATAGTCAAGACGGTTGAGGAGTTTGTTGGGGATTACGAAAAAGATGAGCCAATCTGCGCAATCGTCAGCAAGAAAAAGATGGAGAAGTTGAAGGCCTCAGGATTTGAGCTGGCTGAGGCCAGGAGTTGGGTTGAGGGGCTTTACCTGGAGTGGCCGCCTCGAAAGATCGAACTGTGGGTGGGACTCAATAAGGCAGCAGAAGCGGCAAGAAACCAGGCTGAATGATTGGCCTGAATATTAGGCTTTTGGTTTTGGCTGGTAGTTGCTGCGGCGAGGGATCAGGGGGACTGGGGAGAACTCGTTGGGGAGGATTTGCGTATATACAAAAAGGCTGCTTTTCTGTCATTGCGAGGCCTTTAGGCCGAAGCAATCTCAAGCATTGGCACAAGAAAGATTGCCGCGGTCGCCTTCGGCTCCCTCGCAATGACAGAGAATCGCACTTCATAGGCCCTGAACAGTTACGCTTTCTTGAATTTTCCTGTAAGATTTCTCGTGCTGGGGAGTCTAACATTATGGTTATGGCCCATGGTGTCACCAACGCGTTGGAACAAATGGCCGAGCGACAGGACAAAGCCGATGCTGTATTGGCAGGCCAGCGAGACCCGGTCGCCTTCGAAAACCTCGTAGCTGTACATGGGGAGCACATCAACCGGCTGGTATATCGGCTTTTGGGCTGGTCGCACGACGCTGAAGACGTTAGCCAGGAGGTTTTTTTGGCAGCCCTGAAGAATCTGAAGAAATTTCGCGGGCAAAGTAGTCTCTCGACCTGGCTCACACGCATAGCCGTCAATAAAGCTCGCAGCCATCGGCGAAAGCTCCGCTCGCGGATTAGAGCGCTAAGGGCGGCGGCCAGGATGAGCAGGCCCACGGCTGAGTCCAAACCCGAATCCGCCTCGGCCGATCGAGAGGTGTTTCGCCGTGTTCGCCAGGCAGTGCAGGCCCTGCCGAGCCGCTATCGAGAGGTCGTAGTCATGCGATACCTAGAGCAAATGCCGACGGCTGAGGTCGTGAAGGTATTGGGGATCTCCCGCTCAGCCATGGACGCCCGTTTGCATCGGGCCCGCAGGAGGCTCAAGGAAGTGCTGGGGGATCTCGTGTCCGAATAAGGAATAGAAATATGCCTCAACAAATCAGCGACCCATTGGAATCGTTATTGCGCCAAGCCGACGCTGCAGCGGGGCCGGAACTGGGGGAGGATTTGCCGCAGCGGCTGCGTCAGATGGCACGGCGGGCAAGGCGGATTCGCCTGAGCGTGGGGGCTATGGCTGCAAGCATCGTGCTGGCTGGGGGACTGATCTGGCTGTTTTCGGTCAATGGCCCAAGCGGACCGGGGGCGCACGAACAAACCGCCAACGTTGTTGAGGCCAATGACGCAGACGAATTGGCTGCGTTGCGGGTCGAGATTGAGCGTCTCGATGCTGAGGTTGCATCGCTCTCGGCTGCGGTCCGTCGGATGCGCGAGCTTGAGGCCGACTATCAGCAACTGCACGAGTTGCGCCGAGAGCTGGCTCGTCTGGACATCAGCGACAAAATAGCCCGCGAAGTGGACGAGGCTGTCTTCATCATGATCTATGACGCCGATCGCAGGCTCAAAGAAGGCCAAAAGAAATCGGCTGAGGATATTTATCGGGATGTTATTCGTCTGTTTCCCCGGAACCGCTGGGCCAAGGTTGCCCGCGAAAAACTCGCGAAAATCTAAGACTCATAAAGGAGGTCTATCATGTCCAAACGCTATTTACTCGCAATCGTCCTGGCAATTATTGTGTGGGCTGTGCCTGGCTCTGTCCTCTTCGCCCAGGCGGCCAAGCCGGCCGAGACCCCGCCAAGAGGCCCAACAGCTTCTGATTCTCGGGACGAACCGAACGAAGAAGATTACCGAGAAGTAACGCTACGAATACGCGTCACTTGGGATCCAAAGGTCTTACGTTTTGACCAAGAGGGGATCGTAAAGCTTCTCACACAGCGGGTCAATGTCCAAGGACTATCAAAAGGTATTAAGAAACTTTTACAAGATGAATGGACCGGCCTTAGCTTCAGACGTTCAGCTGTATACATGAAGGACGTTTCAAGTCGCGGGCTAATCCTGGGCGATTATCGGATGGACTATCTTCATTCAATCGCCGACGAGGCCCAGGCCCGGAAAGTTCTGGAGGCTGTTGTTGACCAACTGAGGCAACTGCTTGAGCAAGAATATGGGGAATATGTGGCTATGAAGGGGCATGAGCTGCACGCGATGGAGATGAACCGCGAGCGGGCTGAGATCGATCTGCACGACAGCCAAGTCCGCTTGGAAGAGTTCATACGGGCAGAAAAGCTGCATCCTGCTGCCAAATCGGATTTGCTCTGGAAGATAGAGAAGAACCGCAGCCTTATATCCGACTTCGAGCGCCAGCTCCAGAAGTTGGACATTGAGCATTACGCTAAGAACCAACGGCTCCTCGCGCTGCGCCACGAAATTGCTAAGATTGCCCCAACCGGCACAACAGACCGCTCTAAGGATGACGCAATTACTGCGCAGTTGGCAAAAATCGTAGAGATTCGGAAAGAAGAGATTGGAAAACGTCAAAAAGCAGCTGAGGGTGCTAGGGGTACAGCCAGTGAGCTGAGGCAGGCCGAGGTTGAACGTGCGAAGGCAGAGATCGAACTCGCACGGCGGAGAAAAGACCTTCTGCGTGCCAGCGGAGATCTGGAACTCCTGGCCAAGCTCAAGGCAGAGCAGAGCTCTCTGATACTTGATCTGTGTGAGATGCAAGGCCGCAACGACACGACCGACATAAAGCTAGCGTCTGCCCGCAAGAAAATGGCGCAAGTGCTAGATCGCTTACAGAATTGGGAGATAAAGCTTCCAGAGGCAGAACGTATGAAGAGTGATCTGTCCTTGGCCAGGAAGAGATACGAGCAGGCTGTCATGCTGTCAGACCAGGCCAGGCGCGAACTGGAAGCGGCTAGAAGGATGGGGCCGAGGGTTACAATCATCGACGCCAAGAAGGAAAAGGCGTCCGGGGCAAAGTGAGGCTTGTTCTTTTACCACGAAGGGCACGAAGAGCACGAAGTAGGAAAGAAGGGGCAAAGGCACAGAGGCACAAAGTAAGAAAGGAAAACTACCAGGATAACGCGTAGCGTCCTTCCCGTAGGGACCTGTGGTCGGAACCTGGGGGCTAAATAAGAAAATCCTCTGGATTCCCGCTTCCGGGCCTGTTACCAAACCCGA
>DAOVKO010000142.1 GCA_030631725.1 Actinomycetes bacterium
CCAGAACCGCGACCCCGGACCTACGGAGATGGCCTGTTGTCTGCCCTATCTCGAGCGCCAATTGCAGATTATATCCCCGCAAGTTATCTGCTGCCTGGGAAGGATCGCCTCCCAGTGTTTGCTCCAGACCAAAAGCGCCATGCGCGATCTTCGCGGCCGATGGCACGATTACCATGGTACCAAAACCATGGTCACCTATCACACTGCTTACTTGCTCCGCAATCCCGCCGAGAAGAAGAAAAGCTGGGCTGACATTCAGAAGATAATGGCCGAGCTCGGCCTCAAACGCCCCGGTCCCTCCTGAAGGCCCTTCCTTTAATCAACCTTTAATCAACCTTGCCCACCAGTAGCGTATACTTGGCCGGCCGCTGACGGTCCGCCAAAAACCGCCCCACTGGCTCCTGCCAGCTCCTGGGCAGCCGTTTGCTCGTCAGATCTGCCCTTGTTCTGGATATGTCCTGCCGATAAAGCTCCCTTAGCCCCAAGTCATCCAATTCAAGATTTTCTATGTACCTTGCCAGGCCAATTATCAAACCGGAAGGTTCCCTGTTCAGAAACGCTTTCAGCTCCGATGCACTGCTCACATAACCCAGCTTATATCCCAGGTAAAAATTCAGTGCTGGAATCCCCTGCGCTTTCCGCTCAATCTGGCTTTGTTCAGCAATTCCCGGCTCATATATAACCACCTTTGATGCCGCCCCGCCGTGCCTGCCTACCTCCGCAGCGAAAATACGCGGACTCACTTGGCTATTCATTCGCGGGAGGAACCAGGTGAAGTTGACAATCATCCCTGCCAGGCTCGCCAGCACCGTGCCCCACAGCAGCAGTGTCACCGGTCTGTTTTTCAGTGCCAGACCGCCCAATCCCAGCACAACCAATCCCCCGCCCATCAACGCTACAATCCATCTGCCTTGCTCATCGACCACTGCAAAGCCAATCCCCGCAAGCCCCGCAGCTATTACCAGCAGACTATGGCCTCCCAGCAGTATTCGCTCCCCTGCATTGAACTCCCCGCCCAACTGTTTATTCAAAAGCCCTTGCCAAACCCATCCGCAAAGCAGGGCAAACCCCGGCAGCATTGGCTGAAGATACTCAATCTTCTTTTTCCCCATCGGCCAAATGGAGTAGCTCAGTATCAGCACTGCCATCCAGACCAACAAAAACAGCAATTGCCTTCGGTACGCTCTGAATCGTGACGAAAAAGCAACTGCGAACGCCGCGGGCACAAAGATACTCATCGGAAACGCCCAACTGAAAATACGGCTCAGATAGAAATATGTCGGCCGCCATGAGTGTGCCTCAAATAGTACCGTCCGTATCTCTTGTTGCCATAAGCTCGGCGCCTTCTGCGGAAAAAGGTAGATCATGCTACAGTTCCACCCCAGGGCCAAAATAGCAAAGAGCAGCAATCCGATTGCCTGCCAAACCCAAAACCCTCCTGAGTTTCCAGCCGTATCTTCCCCCCTCGAACCGTCCTGCTGACTCTGAGAGACCTTAGTTCGGCACAGCCACATTGCCAGCCCGCAGCTGATCAGAACTGGCGGAATAGTCACCACACTCTTACTCGCCGCCCCACAGCCCAGCCCTATCCAGAACAACAACACCCACCCTGCCCTTCTGCTCCCGCCGAAGTACATTCGGCAAAAGGCCAACATGGCCAGCGACACAAAAAACGTCAGGTAAAGGTCCAGCTCTGCCGTGCGACAGTCACGCCAATAGGCAAACGTTGATATTTGTATCAGTCCCCCCAGAAGCCCAGCCGTGCTGTTCAGGATAGTCCGACCGATTAGAATGGTTACCGCCACGCACCCCAGCCCCACTATTACTGACGGCAAGCGAGCCGAAAACTCGTTCACCTCTCCCGCCACTGTTCCTGCAGCCGCCACAATCCAATAAACCAGCGGGGACTTTTCCAGTCGCGGCACACCGTTGAGAATCGGAACCCACCACTTGCCGCTGGCCAGCATATTCTGGGCCACCCCCACTACTCGCCCCTCATGCACGCTCCACACGTCTGTAACCGAAACGCTCAGAGCCAACGCCGCCCCAAATGCCAATATCAGGATTACCCCCAGCACCTTGCCCCCCAGGCCCATCGCCACCAGGGCATCTCTCTGACACCCTTTCGAATCTCCTTGTTGAGCAAACGCGGATTCGCCGCTCACGGGCTTAGCGCCTTTCTTCATCAGTGGCTAATTATCTTTCCCTCTCTTTGTTTCTGTAATCAGCGTCTTTAATTAGACTGTAGGCCATAGGCTGTAGACTTGAGTATCTTGTCTTTGTTTTACCGCACCTCAAGCCTAAAGTCTCAAGCCTCAAGCCTCAAGCCTTTCCTCTGCCACGTACCATTCCACCGCTCTGCGAATGCCCTCTTCGTAGCCTACTTCCGGCTCCCAGCCCAGTTCCTTCTGGGCCTTCTCGATGGAGAAGTACACCTTCCGCCCCATCAGCCAGGCTGCGTAGCGTGTGATCAGCGGCGGTTTTTTGCTGTGAAACAGTTTCCAAAGGGCCTCCATTACCAGTGCCACCCTGCAAACCAACCAGAAGGGCACGTGTTTGGATATCGGCTCGCAGTTCAGATACTTGGCATAGGTGTCGAACAATTCCTGCTGGGTTATCACACCATTGTTGCTCATGTTATAGGCTTGACCGTTGGCCTGCTCCTTCGCCGCCGCCAGCAGAGCCCCCTGGGCCACGTTGCCTGCATAGATTGCATTGAGCCGGTTCGTCCCGTCCCCGATTATCTTCATCGAGCCCGACCGAATAGCCTTGACCACTCGTTTTACCGTAACCCGGTCCCGTTCGCCGAACAACCAGCTCGGCCTGATTATCACAATCTCCAGCCCCTGTTCCTGATGTGCTTTCTGCACCAGCTCTTCAGCTGCCACCTTACTCTTCGTGTAGTAGCTCCAGCGATAGACGTTCTGTCCCAACGGGGCCGTCTCGTCCAGCACCAGGTTTTCGCCGTCCGGATGCCCATAACCGCTGATCGACGAAATATGCACAAACCGCTTGACTTTCGCCGCACACGCAGCCTTCAGCAGTCGCTCCGTTCCTTTGATCGTGATTTCCTCGAACTCCCACCAAGGCCCCCAATCACCCACCTTCGCCGCCGAGTGATACACCACCTCCACGCCTTGGCAGGCCTTGAGCAGTGAATCCTCGTCTTGCAGATGCCCTGTGGCCAGTTCCACTCCCGCCTGACTCGCCAGCCATTTCGTATCCGAGTTGGGCCGAACCAACGCTCGCACCTCTCGCCCCGCCTTAACCAGATGCTCTACGATGTGACTGCCCAGCAGCCCTGTCCCGCCGGTCACCAGATCCATTTTCGCTCCTTATCTTTGAGCTGACTTGCTCATATCTCGACCATCCAGCGGGCATTGTATAGCCCCCACGTCCGCTTTTCCACCATATCTTAGCCGCATATGATTCTTTGAGTTGTTTAGCCCCCGGCTTTATCCCGGCTCTGCGCCGGGGCTCTCTTGAACGCCCCCGGGCTGCGTCCTGGGGGTTCCTTTTCTTCCTTTGTGCCTCTGTGCCTCTGTGCCTTTGTGCCTTTCTTTACCCTGTGATTGTCCACAACCCCTTTATGCACCCCGCCGGGCGTTTGCCTCGACACCTGCTCTCCAAGCCCTGGTCTAAGGGGAATCTGCCTCCTCGCTGATCGGCTTTGTCGCTATATGCCGCTCGAGCCATTCGCGCAGGACGGCGAAGAACTCCTCACGCACAGCCCTCTCTCGCCACGGGCTGTGCCCGCAATGATCCCACTGGCGGTATTCGAGCTGCGGCAGATAGGCTTCCAAACTCGCCCGGATCATCTGTCCCGGATGCGGATCGTACGCCCCGTGCAACATCAGGACGGGCGATTTGATCGCTGCGAATGCCGCCGGGTACACCCCTTCCTCCTGCAACCGTATCATATCCCCCCAGCTTTCACTGTTGCCGCGGAAGTCGAATGGCTCACAAATATCCTCTTCCTCGCTGATCGGATCATACACGTACACCGACTCGCTCAGCCTGTACCACTTTTCCATCCGCTCGCCCGGATCGGAGTACTCCTGAGCCAGATTTTTCAGACGTTGGCGCAGTTCGTTGTCTGTGCGCTCATCGAGTATTGTCTGCAAACGAGCACGACTAGCCGGATCGAACGTCCCGCACCCGACAAGTACGATCGGCCCAGTCCTGTCCGGATGTGCCGCCGCATAAGCCAATGCTAGCATTGCCCCCCACGACTCGCCCACCAGTCCCGGCCGAATATCCCCACATCGCGATTCTATCAACTCGTGCAGGTCCGCGACGTGCCCAGCAACGCTAAGCCGTTCATCGCCGCTACGGCGCTGCCAGGGCTCAAGGACCCTGAAACAATCCGCAAGCCCTCTAGCCAACGGCCCCGCGTGCCCGGGGGCCCCAGGCCCACCATGCACCACAATCACCATCGGCCCCGACCCGCCGTATTCACGCACCTTGATGCCCTCTATTTCCGACATGATTCTTCTGAAAGAAAATCGGAGCGAGAGGATTTGAACCTCCGACCTCTGCGTCCCGAACGCAGCGCTCTAGCCAAGCTGAGCTACGCTCCGCTAAGGACCATCTTAGCAGAATCGCCCCCCTAAACCAACCTTTTTCGCCCAATCTGAGCCCCACAAAATTTATCTTGACCCTGCTGCCCCCACCGATTAGACTTTCGCACGAGTAATTGATCGCCTTTCGTACGGGGCCGTTCGCCTGGTAGGTGACAGTGGGATAGACGCACGCGGCGTACTAGCTCAAGCCTCAAAAGGTACCTGTCATACACCGCGTCCCTTCTGCGGCTTACCCGAAGGCTCTGCGATCCGGCCCCTGCTCTCTGGCACATCCGCCGATTTTGTGCTATAAGGGGACTTGCCAGGGCTGAGCCGGCGACGATTACCCGGTGGTGTAATAGGTAACACAGGAGTTTTTGGTACTCCCGTTCCAGGTTCGAGTCCTGGCCGGGTAGACTTTCTTAATCGTTGTCTTTGGCCATTAGTTGCTAGAAGTCATCCCAAGACCTGCTTTCGTAGCGAGAACGAGCAATTTTGTCGGCTGGCAAGAAGCGAAAACGATACATATTTGGAGAATATATTGAGGTTGAGCGACGCAGCCAGACGACAAAAGGGCTGTTCGCAGCAGAAATTGGGGTTTTGGGATGGCTTCTAATAACTTGCTCGACTGTTCGATAACCCGATCTGACGATTCCATCAAGCCTATGCCTCAAACAAAAGCCATAATCTTAGCCGCCGGAAAAAGCACCCGCATGATCACCGACACCCCCAAGGTCCTCCACGAGGTCTGTGGTCGGCCCATGTTGGCTTACGTGATCGACGCCTGCCGACAGGCCGGTGTTGACGACCTCTTGGTCATCGTCGGCTACCGCAAGGAGGAGGTCTTGGCTGCCTTCCAGGGTGAGTCCGCAATCACCTGGATAACCCAGGACGAGGCCCGCCACGGCACCGGACACGCCGTCATGTGCTGCCGAGACGCCCTACAGGGACACACCGGAAACTGCCTGATCCTTTGCGGCGATGGTCCTCTCATTCGCTCGGAGGTCATCCGCCAACTACTCGCCAAGCACGCTCAGGAGCGGGCCGCCGCCACCTTGGCCACCGCTACCTTGGAAGACCCCACCGGCATGGGACGCATCATCAGG
>DAOVKO010000019.1 GCA_030631725.1 Actinomycetes bacterium
TCTCCGGCTCGGGCGTAAGCGGGAAGATGCAGAAGCGGGTCTAGGCCATGGGAATGTGGGGAGCGCTACCGCTGGGGGTGGTCTTTGCCGTTTCATTCTGTCCGGAGTCGGCGGGGCTCTTTTTCGGGGGCCTGATACCTGTGGCCTTGCAGTACGAGTCGGGATTCATCATCCCCTCGGCTTACGGGCTGGCCACGGGGTTGCCGGTTCTGGTTTTCGCCGTGCTGATCGCCCTGGGCGCGAAGCGCGTGGGCCAAGCCTATAACAAGCTCGTAGCTTTCGAGCGATGGGCTCGGCGAATCACGGGCGTGATCTTTATCGGCGTGGGCATCTACTACTGCCTAAGCCAGATCTTCGGCGTGTTCGGGTAAGGCCTGGCTCGGCGGGAAAACTGATAGCTCCATTCATACAAATCGGTTATGTTTGTGAGCAAGCTGGCGGAGGAATTATTGGAGAGAACGCCTTGGCGTTGAAGTTCAGTATCGAAGCGAGGGATGCCCGAGCCCGCTGCGGGCGTTTGGAAACGGCTCACGGAGAGCTGAAGACGCCGGCGTTTATGCCGGTAGGGACGCAGGCGACGGTCAAGGGCCTGACGCCGGAACAGCTGCGTCAAACGGGTACGCAGATGGTGCTGGCTAACACGTATCACCTGATGCTTCGGCCGGGGGTGGAGGTAATCGAAAAGGCTGGGGGTCTGGGGAAGTTCAGCGGATGGGGCGGGCCGATGCTGACCGACAGCGGGGGTTTTCAAATCTTCAGTCTGGACAGGGGGCTGCAAAACGCCCGCGGGAATTCGGAGAATACAGCTGCAGTTGGGCTGGTCAAGGTGGACGATGAGGGTGTAACGTTCAGTTCGCACATAGACGGCAAACGGATTCGCCTGACGCCGGCTGAGGTTGTGGAGGTCCAGAATCGGCTGGGAGCTGATATTATCATGGCTCTGGATGAGTGCACGGCCTATCCGGTGAGCATTGAAGAAGCCCAGGCGGCCACGGAGCGGACCATCAGATGGGCCAGGAAGTGTCTGGAGGCCCAGCAAGCTCGTCAGAGTCATTGTAATCTTTTTGGCATCGTGCAGGGGTCGGTCTTTGGCGAACTACGCCAACGATGTGCCCGGGCCTTGGTTGAAATGGATTTTGCCGGCTATGCGGTGGGCGGGCTCAGCGTCGGCGAGAGCCAGGAGCAGATGGTCGAGACGCTGGAGGTGGTTTGCCCGCTGCTGCCGGAGGAGAAGCCGCGTTATCTGATGGGGGTGGGGATGCCGCGGGACATGGTGCTGGCCGTGGGGGCCGGGGTGGATATGTTCGACTGCGTTCTGCCGACGCGGAATGGGCGCAACGGGGTGGCCTTTACCAGCGATGGCCCGATAAGACTGAAAAACCACTGCCATAGAACTGATGCCGGGCCGCTGGACAAAGAGTGTTCCTGCTACACTTGCCGGAATTTTTCGCGGAGTTACCTGCGTCATTTGGCCATGGCCGGTGAGATGCTTTCGGGGATACTGTTGTCCATCCATAATCTGAGCTTTTATCAGGGGCTGATGGGGCAGATCCGCCAGAGCAGCAGGGAGGGGAATTTTCGGCAATTTGCTGGAAAAATCCTCAGAGATGACTAGAATTGGAGCCCTGAGTGGAGATGGTAGGTCTCTGTCATTCCCGCGCAGGCGGGCTTATCACCGCTTTGGCGGTAGTCTATCTCGTCTTTAAAGCCCTGGATCCCCGCTTTCGCGGGGATGACAGCAAAAAGGGGATGACAACAAAAAGGGGACGACAGCAAAAAGCGTTCAGTTTGAGTTATTGAGATTTAGATATTAGGAGTGCACAGACATGTTCGATTTTCTACTGGCCCAAGCTTCGATGGAGGTGCTTCTGGCGGCGGATGAAGGCGGGTCGCCGCCTTGGTTTAAGATGCTGCCCTGGCTGGGCATCCTGGGAGTGATGCTGCTGGTGATGATTCTGCCTGGCAGGCAGCAGGCCAAGAAACGCAAAGGGATGATGGCAGGCATGAGCAAGAACGATCGGGTGCTGACCCGGGGAGGGATTATCGGGGTGGTTATGGAGGTCCGCGAGCAGGAGGTCATCCTGAAAGTGGATGAGTCCAATAACACTCGGGTGCACTTTGCGAAGCAGGCTATCCAGCACGTCTTTGCCGACAAGAATGATATTAACCCCTCGCAGGTGGAATCCTGACGGCTGGGGCCGAAGCGAGCCGTTGGGCAGGACATTGTGCCAAGCGGGTCCGGCGGTTCAACCGGGCCAGTTGTAGCAACAAAGGTTTGGCGGAAGATCGATTCAATATTGAACAAAGGTAAACTATGGACCGCAAGCTGTGGACAAAACTGATTCTTATTATCTGCATCCTGGCCTTGGCAATTTACTACGTAGGTGTAGGCAGAGATACTACAACTGAGAAGATCCAGGTCGGCACAAACCTAAAAGGTGGCATCGACCTGATAGGTGGCACGTCGATGCTGTGGGAGATAGATACGACGGGTATGAGCGACACTTACAGGGCTGCTGAGGAGATGGTCAAGGTCCTGCGCAAACGAGTGGACCCGGACAACGTGCGGAACCTGGTGTGGCGGACGGTGGGCAATACGCGGATCGAGATCCAGATGCCGCTGCCCAGCGAGAAGAACCGCAGAATAACGCAGGACTATCTGCAGGCTGTGGAGAACTTGGAGGCTGATAATATTTCCCTTTCGGCTGTCCATGAGGTCCTGGGGCTGCCCGAGGGGAGTGAACGAGAGCGGGGGTGGAAAGAGCTGCTGGAGGAATATCCCGATTACAAGGCTCGGCTGGAGGTGTACAGCCGAGCGTATGAGGAACTGACCAAGGCATATGAGCCTTGGAAGGCTGATCCTGAATCGACCGAGGCCCGGGCCAAGTGGGGCACGGCCAAGCTGAATATGAGAAGGAGGAGGCAGTATCTGCTGGACGCGGATGTCAACCGCAAGAGTCTGGAAGACATCCTGGGTTTGGCCGGGCGGTTCGATACGCCGGTTTTTGTCAGCAAGTCGCTGGACGTACCTGACGCTTACCAGGAGGAAGTTCGTCGGCTAAAGAAGCAAGGCCCACAGAGCCAGCAGCGAGAGATAGAGAAGGAGAAGTACGTCTGGCTTAGCGAAGAGGACTTAGAACGATACGTCGGTGAGAAGAACCAGCGGGCATATTTCAGGAGCTTCGAGACACTGCAAGAAGAGCTGAAGAAGACGGGCAATATACCGGTGCTGGCCCAGAGCGAGTTAGACGGTAGAAGTTACATTCTGGCGTATGCCCAGCAAAACAGGCGAAAGGTGGCCCTGGAACGACTGCTGAGCGAGCACCCCAGCCGGAAGGATAAGATTCTGAAGGCGAAGGGGTTTTACGATTCCTGGAGCAAAATAAAGGGTGAGCTGGACGATCCGGCCTCGCTGAAGCGTTTGCTGCGTGGGCAAGGGGTTTTGGAATTTGCGATCCTGGCCGAAGGTGATCCGGATTCGGATGAATTGGCCCCGGAGATCCGGCGATTGGACGAGAAAGGCCCGGAGCTTTCGCAGCGCAAAGCCAAGGCGGGGGCCGGCGAGGACTACGCCTGGTTTGGGATACACAACGAGTCCTTTCGTGAAGACATGCAGGGGCGGAATGTAATTATCCGCCAGTGCCGCCAGGACGGTAAGAGCTATGTGCTGGCCCATATCAAGCCGGACAAGACGATGCTGATGAGGCGGGATGCCCAGGGCAAACGTGTTTGGCAGTTGGCCAGGGCCAAAGTTGGTCGAGACGGCCGATCTGGTGGACCAGCGGTTGATTTTTCCTTTGATCCTGCCGGGGGGAGAATCTTCGAAGACCTCACTCGCGCCAACATCGGAAAGCCATTGGCTATTGTATTGGACGATGTGGTCTATTCAGCCCCGAACATCCTAGTTGGCATCCGCAGGGCTGGGCAGATTACGGGGCGGTTCACGCTGGAGGAGACCCGGCAACTGGCCAGCACGATGAACGCCGGTTCGCTGGCAGCCAAACTGCAGCCGGAGCCCATCCGCGAATACACCATCGGGGCGACCATGGGGCAGGAAAACCGGGACCGCGGTGCCCATGCTGCCGTTTATGCCCTGATAGCGGTGGCGGCGTTCATGGTGGTGTATTATCTGTTCGCGGGGGTAGTGGCCAACGTGGCCCTGTTTATGAACCTGATTCTGGTTCTGGGGATTATGGCGGGGGTTTCGGCGACCTTTACCTTGCCGGGCATCGCGGGGCTGATTCTGATCGTGGGCATGAGCGTTGACGCCAACGTGTTGATCTTCGAGCGGATCCGGGAGGAGCATCTGCAGGGCTCGAGCCTGCGGATGAGCATCCGCAACGGCTATCGAAAGGTTTTCTGGACTATTTTCGATGCCAATGTAACTACGCTGATCACGGCTTTGATTCTGTACTGGGTGGGTTCGGAGCAGGTCCGGGGATTTGCGATCACCCTGGGCTATGGAATCTGCATGAGCATGTTCACGGCCCTGTTCGTAACCCGGACGATCTTTGAAATCCTGGTGGAACAGGGTTGGTTGAAGAAGCTGCCCATGCTGCGTCTGATCAAGCGCCCGAATATAAACTGGATGGCCAAGCGAAAGACGTTCTACATAATTTCAGCAGTTCTAGTAATTGGGGGTTTGGGTTTGTTCGTGAGCCGATCGACGGGCTTGCTGGCGGCGGATCGGAATCTGTATGACATCGAGTTTGCCGGCGGCACGTCGGTATGGTTCCGCATGACCGAACCGGCCACAGACGGCGAGGTTCGCCAAGCCATAGCAAAGGCCGGCAAGGAGATGCAGGACGAGACGATAGCTACGGCCAGCGTCTATGCCATCAACCCTTTGGGGCAGGAGCGAAAGTCGAGGGACTTCAAACTGGATACGGCTCAGACCCATACAGATAAGGTGGAGCAGGCAATCGAACTGGCCTTTGCGGACAAGGCCGGGCCACAACTTCAGGAGCAAAAGGCCATAGCCTTCGAGCTGCTTAGTTCGGAGGAATATCCTGAAGGGTTCAGGCCGGTTCTTGAAGAGGACGTGCTGGTAGGGAGCTCGCAGGTGGACCTGAAGCTGGTGGACTATATCGGGGGTTTGAAGATTACCCTGGACAATCTGGACGAGCCGCAGTCATTGGAGCATCTTCACGAGCGGATCCGGGCTACACGGCTGAGCCCCGACCCCGAATTCAGCGGGGGGCAGTATCGCAAGTTCGCGGTATTCGGTCTGGAAAAAGCGGCCGATACCCCCGGCACAGACGGTGAGGATCGCTACAAATCCGTGGTGATTGCCGTGGTCGATCCGGCTTATGAATACAGCCCGGACAAGGCGGCGACCTGGAAGAGCGAATTCGCTCAGGATGAGCTTCGCCTGGTGAAACGGTCCCTGGAACAAGCCAGCCGCTTCCAGGGGGTGACGAAGTTCAACCCGGAGGTGGCGGCCGAAGCGAAGGTCAAGGCGGGCTTTGCGATCGTGTTGGCCCTTTTGGCTATTGTGGGTTATGTCTGGGTGCGGTTCGGCAAGGGTCGCTATGGGCTGGCGGCGATCATAGCGTTGGGGCATGATGTTTTTGCGGTGCTGGGTCTGGTGGCCCTGGCTACGTTTGTATACTACACGCCACTTGGGCGAATACTGGGAATAAGCGATCTGAAGATTGACATGACTATGATTGCGGCCCTGTTGACCATTATCGGTTACTCGCTGAACGACACCATCGTGGTCTTCGATAGGATCAGGGAGAATCGGGGCAGGCTTGCGGATATTTCGCCGACGATTGTTAACAACAGTATCAACCAGACCATGAGTCGAACCGTGCTGACCTCGTTGACAACGCTTTTGGCGGTGTCGATCATGTACATTTGGGGTGGGCCGGGCATACACGGGTTCACCTCGGCGATGATTCTGGGTGTGTTGGTCGGTACTTATTCGTCGATCGCCATTGCCAGCCCGACGGTGCTGTTGATCGGTAGGTTGTGGCAGAAATGGGTGGCCCGGAGCGAGGCCAAGGCGGTAGCGGCCAAACAGGTGGCACGCAAATAGAAACATGCGCTGGAATACTCGAATAGCCATATTGGCGGGGGTGGGCTGTGTGATCGCGGCGGTTTTCTACTTCCGCATTTTCCAGCCGGGGCGGTCGTATTCGCCAATCGCTATTGATTTTCAAGAGTCCCCGGCCGATCCGTTCGAACTGGTTTTGGCTAATCAGTCAAGCTCCCCTCAGAACAAGCCGGATGGGCCGGCGCGGAGCGGGCCGGAACCTTCCAAATCTACGGGGCGGATAGCTGAGCCCCCGGTGGTGACGAAAAACATTCCGCAGGCGCCCGCGGCAACCAAGCGTGTTGTGATGGAGGTCCAGGCCAAGCGCGAACCTGCCAAGCCCAAGCCGCGCATCTACACGGTCAAGTCCGGTGATTCCCTATGGAGGATCGCCCGCGACCAGCTCGGCGATGCAAGCCGACATCTGGAACTCGCCAAGCTCAACGAAGCTGTGCTTGGCGGCGATCCGGATAATTTGAAGCCGGGACAGAAAATAATCCTTCCGCCGAAGTAAAGTACGCTGGCTAGTCCGCTGAAGAGCGACCGCGCCAAACGCGTACACTCCAGAGTATAGCTATAAGTCCAATGGAAACGTTGCAAACAGTAGCGGCAACGAAGATGCCAGTGTAGCCGAGGAGCCATCTGCCGAGATAGGCCAAGGGCAGATAAAGCAGAATGACTCGAGAAAAGTTCATAAGTGTCGAAGGGAGGGGCTTGCCCAGGCCGTTAAATGCCGAACAGGCGATCATTATGATCCCGCGAGCGCCGTAGCTGAGGGGGACGATGAGCAAGTAAGCACGTGCCACGGAGACAACTTCGGTGTTTTTGTCGAAGAGCCGGACCAACGGCTCGGCGAAGACGGCCAAGACGATGGCGACAAGGGCTCCCCAGAGCAGAGAGAAGGCAAAGCCGTGCTTGAGGCCTTTTCTGACTCGATCGGAGCGGCCGGCTCCGGAGTTCTGACCGACAAAGGGGGCCATGATCGAGGCGAAGGCTGCCAGGACCAACAAGGAAAAGGCCTCGATTTTGGTGGCTACTCCGAAACCAGCGACGGCTTCGTTGCCGAAGTAGGCTATCAGGAAGGTGATGACGGCCAGAGACAAAGGCACGGCCAGGTTGGTGCCGGCTGCGGGTAAGCCCACGTGCACGATGGTCTTCCAGGACTGCAAAAGCGCTTTGGCCTTTGGGCGGGCGAAAAGAAGCAGCCTCTCTCGATAGTGAAGAACGGCCAGTGTGGCGATCATGGTGGTGAATCTGGCGATGACCGTGGCAATGGCGGCGCCTCTGAGGCCGAGCCAGGGCTGGCCGGAAAGATCGAAGATAAGGAAGCGATCGAGAACGATATTCAAGACAGCCGCGAGGGTCATCATCAGGGCGGGGATCTTGACATCGCCAAGGGCGCGGAGGGCATTGTTTCCGACCATGGGTATGACCACGAAGACTACACCCAGGTACCAGATTTCCATATACCGGCGGATAAGGGGAATGACTTGCGGGTCCGCCCCCAAGGCTCTGAAAAGCGGGCCGATAGTCAGCAACCCGACCACGGCAAAGACGGCTACGACCAGGCATGCGAGCAAAAGGCCGTCTGTGGCGAGTCTTTGAACCTTGAGGTGGTTGCCCTGCCCGATGGCCCTGGAAATGGCAGAGGAGACACCGATCCCCAAGCCCAGGGCAACGCTTCCCACGACCATGACCACAGGGAAAGTGAAGCTTATAGCTGCCAGCTTTACGGTGCCCAGCTGGCCGACAAAATAGGTATCAACGAGATTAAAGGATACTATGGAGAAAAGCCCCCAGATCATGGGCACGGTGAGCCGAAACAGAGTTGGTCCCACGCTGCCTTCGGTGAGCTTTGGACGGGCGGAGTTGTTTTGAGTTTCAGGCAAAACTAAGTGCTATTGTTCTAGCGGATCACTATCGGTTCGTTGTCGGCGGCGCTGAGGATAACATCAGTGGTCTTGAGAGCAGCGTTTAGTTGCTGGGCGAGTTGGGCGACGCCCGGTTTTTCGGAAGTCCAGTGGCCGACAACCGCTACGGTGAGATTATTCTGGGCGGCCAGCAGGGCATCGTGATGTTTAATCTCGCCAGTTAGCAGGAATTCTGCGCCGCTGCTGAGGACATCACCCATCAAATCGCTAAGTGAGCCGGCGGCCACGGCCGCAATGCTAACCTTGTGCTTGTCCGAGCCGATAAGTCGCAGACTCTTGATACCCAGCCCAGCCTTTATGCGTTTTAGAAGAGTGGCGGCTGTAACCGGCCGGGTGAGTTTGCCTACTCGGCCCATGCCAACGCGGTCGTCGAGGGGTTCGAGCGGGATCAAGTCGTAAGCGGGCTCCTCATAGGGATGGGCTGTGCGCAGGGCACTGAGCACAGCAGGCAAATCGCCGGCTGGGACGATGGTCTCCAGGCGGAGCTCCTGCACGTATTCGCGGCGGCCGGGGCGGCCCAGGGCCGGGGATGTCGATTCATCGCCGTGAAAAGTGCCCACGCCGCCGCTGGCGAATGAACACTCGCGGTAGCGGTGCTGATGTCCGATGCGCCCGGCGCCAGCGGTAAAGAGGGCTTCGCTTAGTAGATCGATGTGCTCGACCGGAACAAAAACAACCAGCTTATAGTTACTGCCGGTGCGAGCCAATCGCAGGGGACGTATATCGGCAGTGATGCCTAACATCTGAGCCAGAGTACTATTGGTACCGCCCTCGATGGAATCCAGATTGGTGTGCATAACGTACACAGCAATGCCGCTGCGGATAGCCGTATATAGTAATCCCGCCGAGTCGCGTGTCCTGACGAGGCGTTCGATCTTCTGGCGGAAGATCGGCGGATGATGGGTAAGGACCATCTGGGCCCGGCGTCTTTTGGCCTCGGCCAATACGGCCGGGGTGAGGTCAACGGCGACTAGAATGCGGCGGATGTTCTGGTCAGGGTCGCCGCAGATCAAGCCGACGTTGTCGAAGGATTCGGCGAAAGACGAGGGCACGAAGGTTTCAAACAGTTGAAGCAGTCTCGCTAATTTCATGATTACACTCCGCACTTTTCTGCCACGTCCTGCCGATACAATTCGGCGAGGCGCTGGGTCAAGGGCCCGGGGCGCTCATTGCCCACGGCGTGTTTTTCGAAACGGCAAACGGGCATAACCTCCATGATGGAGTTTGTCAGGAATATTTCCTCGGCCCCGAGGAGGTCGTCTATGGTGAGGGGCTGCTGGCGAGTGGGTATTCTGTCGGCCTGGGCCAGTTCGAGCACGGTGGCGCGGGTTATGCCGGGCAGAATGGGCTCTTCCAATGGCGGAGTGAGCAAGGTGGAGTCCTTGGCTAGAAAGACGTTGGAAATGCAGCCTTCGCCGAGGTGATTGAGTTCGGTGAACCAGAGAGCTTCGCCGGCGCCGAGCTGCTGAGCCTTGCGAAGCACGAGCAGGCGAGAGAGGTAGTTGCTGCTTTTGTGCCTAGCCACTGGGTCCGAAGAGTTCAGCTTTACGTCGGAAAGGACAACGGTCATCCCCTTTTCGTAAAGTTCCTTTGGATATGTCGTCAGCGCCGAAGCTGTTACTATTACCGTAGCCGCCTCTTCATCATCGGCGGCCTTGCGTAAATCACCCCGGCTTACCGTCAGACGCACCCGGGCCTCGCTCAACTCGTTAGCCTCCAGCGTCTGCTCAACCGCTCGAGCCAGAAAATCCTTATCCGCCCTCAGGGGAATGGACAAATCCTTGGCTGATTTGACGAGCCTTTCGAGGTGCTCATCGAGGCGATAGACTTTGCCGGCATAAGCACGCATGGTTTCAAAGAGGCCAGCCCCGTGGAGAAAGCCAGCGTCGAAGACGCTGAGAGTAGCCTGGTCGGCAGGGACAAGACGGTCATTAAGGAAAACTTTTTCATTGGTAGTCACTGGCTCGTCCGTAAGAGAGAAGGATGTTATTTGAAGACCAATTGGCTCAAGGGCATGTTGCGCATGGCGGCCATCATGGCCAAACCTTTGTCTAGGGTTTCCTGGTACTCGGCGTCGGGCTCGGAATCGGCGACGACGGCACCGCCGACCTGGCAATGGGCCCGGGGGCCGTCGACAATGATAGTGCGGATGGCAACATTGAGCTGGCAGGAACCGTCCAGGCCCATATACCCAATGGCTCCGGTGTAGACGCTACGGCGGGTGGGTTCGAGCTCTTCGATGATCTCCATGGCCCGGACCTTGGGGGCCCCGGTGACGGAGCCGCCGGGAAACGTGGCCCGCAGCAGATCCACTGTGGATGTGTCCGGCGTGAGTTCACCTGTTACCGTGGAAACCAAGTGGAAGACCGTGGGGTGCTCTTCCATTTGGCGGTGCTGGGCAACACGGACGCTGCCGTAGTCACAGACTCGGCCCAGATCGTTGCGCTCGAGGTCGACGATCATGTTCAGCTCGGCCTCGTCCTTTATACTTTTGCTGAGTTCATGGCGCATTCGCAGATCATGGTCGGGCTGGCCGCGACGGGGTCGAGTGCCTTTGATCGGGCGAGTAATTACCGTCTGGCCGCGACGACGCAAGAAAAGCTCAGGAGAGCTGGAGAGGATAGCCTTGCCGGGCATTTGAAGGTACGCGGCAAACCAGGCGGGGCTGATCCGGCGAAGCTGGAGGTAGGCCTGCAACGGATGGCACTGCAAATCCACAGTGAATCTCTGAGAAAGGTTGACTTGAAAAATATCGCCGGCCCCAATGTAATCGCGTGCTCGGCCCACGGCCCCGAGGTATTCTTCCCTGCTGAAATTACAGCGGGGCCCGGTGGTGGCCCCCTCGGCTGTTGGCCAATCGCCCAGTTTTGTGCTATCGGCGGTCAAGACGGCTGCCAAGCGATCCATCTTTTCAGATGAGCTTTGGCCGCGGTCGAGCCAGCAACCCTTGGGAAACTCCAAGGCGCCGAGGGACCAGCGCCCAGTTGTGTGGTCGTAGGTGGCCCAGCAGTCGTAGAGGTTCAGGCACAACTCCGGCAACGCGATATCCGAACACGCAAGGCTCGGTAGCCTTTCGATATATCGGCCCAGGTCATATGAAAAGTATCCCACCAGACCGCCGGAGAACTGCTCCGGGGCCAAGGGCTTGGCCAGGGTCAAGGCATTGGACAACTGCTCCAGGGCCCGGAAGGGATTTTGAGCCAAGTCGCGCCGGCGGGTCTGCCCGGGCAAATCGTCGCTAAGCTCCAGCCGCGCCGGGCCGGGGGATGTAAAGGTCAAACTTAGCAGCGGGTTACATCCAAGATAGCTCAAGCGTCCCCAGTGGGGATGCTGGGCAGCACTGTCCAGAAAAAAAGGTCGCTCGGCTTGGGTCAGGGATTGCAAATACCCAGCGGGCTCAGCAGGCAGGTCGAAGGGCCGATGAACTGCCTTGCAGAGGACAGGAGGAACTCGCCAAACAGTCATGAGATTGTTCTCCGGCGAACAAGACACTCGCGAAAGGAGACTATAGCGAGCTGAAGCTGGAAAATCCACTACCTGAGCCCATGAGACGGATGATAGCTCCAAGAAGTTTTGTCTGCCGGGGCATCGGTCTGGATGGGCGGACTGGGATTGACGACCTGGTAGGAATTGGCTAGAATGCATAGGCTGCTAAGTAGTGGAAAACAGGAGCTTGGCGTGCCTGATTGGATGTGGCAGTTGATCCTGGCAATCGGGGTTCTGGTGCTGGGATCGGTGGTACTGATTTCGGTTTTGGCCCGTCTAAAGCGGTATCTTCAGGGGCTATCAGTGCCGCCAGACGACTCTGGCTGGACTCTGGAGGAGGTCAAAAGGCTCTATCAATCGGGGCAGCTGACCGATAAGCAGTATAAGCGGCTGCGGGAGGAGATCGCAAAGGGCTTACAAAAGAAAGGGCGAGGCGAACGCTCTCGCAGGTAAATTTCTCATAATGCTTTTTTATAGAACAGCTTACAATCCTGAAGGAAGGTGATTCCAATGGCCTCGAGCGGCAGGAAAAAGATCGGCGGTCCCGGCCGGGATAGACGAGCCAACGTTTGCAGCTTTTGCGGCAAGGGCCAGACGGATGTCGGACCGATAGTTGAAGGCCCGGATAATGTACGTATCTGCGGTGCATGTATAGACTTATGTCGAAATATCATCCGCCAGGAGCAGCGGAAGCAGGGGCTGAAAAAGAGTGGCTTTGCCGGCCAGCTACATGCGCCCAGCCAGATCAAGGAATTCCTGGATCAGTATGTTATTGGCCAGGACCGTGCCAAGCGGGTTCTGAGCGTAGCGGTGCACAATCACTACAAACGACTGACTGTCGGCGAGGACAGCTCTGTGGAACTGGATAAGTCGAATGTGCTGCTGATAGGGCCGACCGGTTGCGGCAAGACCTTGTTAGCTAAAACGTTAGCTCGATTTCTCAATGTGCCTTTTGCCATCGGTGACGCGACGACGCTAACTGAGGCCGGCTACGTGGGGGAGGACGTGGAGAACCTGCTGCTGAAACTGCTGCAGAACGCGGACTTCGACCTGGAGGCCGCGGAGCAGGGTATTATCTACATCGATGAACTTGACAAGATCGGACGGACGGTCCAGAACGTCTCTATTACCAGGGACGTCTCGGGGGAAGGCGTGCAGCAGGCTTTGCTGAAGATGCTGGAAGGTACAATGGCGAACGTTCCGCCTCAGGGAGGCCGAAAGCATCCGGAACAGCAGTACATCCCGGTGAACACTTCGCAGATACTGTTTATCTGCGGGGGCACGTTCACGGGTTTGGACAACATCATCCGCCGGCGGATCGGCAAACAGGCAATCGGCTTTGCCCAGGAGCAGGAGGCGAGCGCCGGGGACGAGAAGATCGCGGATGTTCTGGTGCACGCCGAACCGGAGGACCTGGTGCATTATGGGATGATTCCGGAGATGATCGGCCGACTCCCGGTGATTACGGTCCTTGATGGTTTGGACGAGGAGGCCCTGGTGGATATTCTGACCGAGCCCAAGAATGCCCTGGTCAAGCAGTACCAGAAGTTTTTCGAGATGGAAGGAGCAGAGCTGGAATTTGCCGAGGATGCCTTGCACGCCCTGGCGAAAAAGGCCATGGCCCGCTCAGCCGGTGCCCGGGGACTTAGAGCGGTGCTGGAAGACCTGATGCTGGACCTGATGTTCGAGCTGCCGGAAGCCAAAGACGTTGAGAAATATACGATCACGAAAAAGGCGGTGCTGGGAGCCGAGCCGGTGCAGAAGAGCCGCAAAAGCAAACGCAGAAGCGCCTAGCCCGAGTATTTCACAGGCTTTTGATTTTGGCCTTTACCCCCAGGCGTGCTGATGGGTATAGTATGAGCTTCGCGTATGCGGGTGTAGCTCAGTTGGTAGAGCACAACGTTGCCAACGTTGTTGTCGTCGGTTCGAATCCGATCACCCGCTTTGTTGTATAGAAGCGGGGCTGGGCTGGCGAGTTCCGATGGCTTTGGCAAATTGGGATCACGGGAAGGTCCTTGAAAGCTTTTCATTGAGGAGCAGTTGCTGATGGCTGAGAAGGAAGAATCCGCGTCGAGCACCGCGGAGGAGACTAAAGGCTTAGGGCAGAACAAACGAGAAGATTTACCGGAAAACACGGTAACGGTAGAAGAGGTCGGTCCGGCCAGGATTCGGATTAAGATTGAAATACCTGTCGAGCGTATCGAGGCCCGGCTGGACAACGACCTGGATGAGCTGCGGCGGAGTGCGGAGGTGCCCGGTTTTCGGGTGGGTCGGGCTCCACAGCGACTTATTGAAAAGCGTTTCGGCAGCGAGACGCGGGACCGTTTGAAAAACGTACTGGTGGCCGAGGCGTTGGAGGGGGCCATCGAGAAGCGTGAGCTGAAAACGCTGGGAGAGCCTCAGTTGGACCTTGAGGCGATCGAGATGCCGGAGGATGGCCCGCTGTGTTTCGAGGTGGAGACGGACATCGAGCCGGAATTCGATCTGCCCAAGCTGGAGGGAATCGCAGTTACCAGGCCGACCGTCAGCGTGGAGGATGAGGACGTCGAGGCGACCATAAAGTCGATGCTGGCCCGCGAAGGGGTCTATGAACCAGTGAGTAAGGGGGCGGCGAAGAAAGGCGATCAGATTGTAGGCGACCTGTGGCTGAAGGTAGGGGATAAGGAAATCACCCGGCGTGATGGCATGGCCCTGTTGGCGGGGCCGAGCAATTTGGCCCTGATGTCCGTAGAGCTCAACGACCTGTGTGAGAGTTTTGTGGCAGCCAAGACCGGCGGCCAAGTTACAGCTAAGGTTACTGTCGGCGACGATCACGTCAACGAAGAGGCCCGCGGCAAAAAAGGCGTGGCCGGGATGGACATCAAAGAGATCAAGCGGCTGAAGATTCCTCCGCTTACCGATGAGTGGCTGAAAAAGGCGGGCTGGAAAAGCAAGGACGAATTTCGTTCGATGGTGAGGGATAATCTACAGCGTCAAGGTGAGGGGCGAGTTGCGGAGGAGATGCGAGGACAGCTGCGGGAGTACCTGCTGAGTCGGACCAAGCTGGCGCTGCCGGAAAAACTCTCGGCGGAGCAGATCCAGCGTGCTGAGAACCGCCAGCTTATCAGGCTGATGCAGATGGGCATTCCCGAGCCGCAGGCCCGGGAGGTAGTAGCTAAGAAGTCTGAGCAGACGCGCAATCAGGCCCTTGATGAGATCAAGCTGTTCTTTATTCTCAGTCGGATAGCCGCTGAGTACAAGATCGAGGCGGACGAAGCCCAGATCAACGGAGAAATCGCCAACATGGCGGCGATGTACGGCAGCAGGCCGGAGAAAATGAGGCAGCAACTCGTCCAGAGCGGCCAACTGGGAGTGATGGCCAACCAGATTCGCGAAAGAAAGACACTCGATAAACTCCTGGAGGAAGCTAAGATCAGCGAAGGCAAAAACACGACTAAGAAAAAAGAAAACTCCAGCTAAACAAGGCGAGGTGTTGCGTGTCCAATCAGAAGCAATTTGGCAGGTATATCCAGATACCTTCGACTTACCAGCGCACGCGGGAGATGGGCATCAATGAGATGCTGCTGGAAAACCGGATTATTTTCCTGGATTTGCCGCTGGACCCGCAGTTGGTGACCAAGGCGGGGACGGTTTGCTCGTGGGTGATCAAGAGCATGCTCTATTTGCAATCTCTGAGCAAGGATAAGGACATTCACCTCTACATTAATTGCCCCGGGGGCAGCGTCGATGATACTCTGGCAATTTACGATACGATGCAGTTCGTCACCTGCGATGTAGCGACTTACTGCGTGGGCAGCGCCGTATCGGGTGGGGCCATCGTTCTAGCAGCCGGGGCCAAGGGCAAGCGTTATGCCCTTCCGCACGCGAAGGTTATGATCCACCAGCCGTGGGGCGCGGTTGGCGGGCAAGCCGCCGACATCCAGATACAGGCTGAAGAGATTCTCAAGGATAAAGAACGGCTCAATGGCCTCCTGGCCAAGCATACGGGGCAAACGCTGGAACGGGTTAGTGAAGATACGGAGCGCGACCGTTATATGAGTGCCGAGGAAGCCAAGGAATACGGCCTGGTGGACGAGATTCTCACCAGCACGCCGGAAGAAAAGAAAAAATAGCCGGCAGTTATTGTCCCCATGGCGTATCCACAGCAAAATGGTATTTACATTTTGATTCTTGATGTTTTAAGGGGTTCACACTGATGCAAGGACAACATCTGGTACCTATAGTTATCGAGAAGGAAGAACGGGCTGAGCGGGCTTACGATATCTTTTCGCGTCTGCTGAAGGACCGGATAATTTTTCTGACCGGAGCGATGGACGATCAGGTTGCTAATCTGACCATTGCCCAGATGCTGTTTCTCTCGCGAGAAGATCCCAAGGCCGACGTTAATTTTTACATTAATTCACCGGGCGGGCCGGTTACAGCGGGGCTAGCGATCTACGACACCATGCAGTTTCTGCGCTGCGATGTGGCCACCTATTGCGTGGGACTGGCGGCGTCAATGGCGGCCCTGTTGCTGGCGGCCGGGACCAAGGGCAAGCGTCACGTTCTGCCCAACGCCAAGACGCTGATCCATCAACCGATGATTCGCGGGGCCATCCCCGGGGTGGCTACGGACCTGTCAATCGAAGCCAAGGAGATAA
>DAOVKO010000138.1 GCA_030631725.1 Actinomycetes bacterium
CGTAGGCATATACAGCCTCGTCATACTTCTTCTTTGCCAGGTAGTAATCACCCAGCAGCATCAAGGAACGTTCCGCCAAGAGACTGCTCGGCCGGCGCTCCGAAATCCGCTCTAAGATTTTCACTCCCACATCATCCGCTGGAATCTTGAAAATCCCCAGCACTGGGCGTTTTCTGCCGTTGAGGTACTCTCGGGCAATCCCGAACTGGGCCTCCAGGGCCTTGTGGAAATATTCTGTATCCCCGAACTCCTGCAGAAGTTTTTCGTATTTCTCGAAGGCCTTATACAGCTTGCCCAAGGCCTCCAGGCTCTGCCCCGTATAGTACATCGCCTCTGCATTCAGAGCCGAGTCCGGAAATGTCCTAAACCATTTGCCCAGCATCTTATGAGCCTTGCCTGCTTTACCCTGAACCAGAAGCCGATGGGCCTCATCCAGTTGTTGCCGGTCCGGACTTATCCTGCCCGCTTGGATTTCCTGTTCCCCTTCCGGTTTCAATAGCCACTGCTTGGCCTGCAGCGGACCCGGCCAGCACACAATCACCCCCACAGCAGCGACAATCCCAAGATGAGCGGCTATACGAAGCTTCACTCGTTTTTCCCTGTACCTTGTAGTATTCTCATCGGCTCATAAGCACTTTGGCCGGCTTATTATACCCCCCTTCTTGGCTGACTTCAACGCAGCAAGTAAGCGGTCTTTGGCTCGCGATTCAGGGCCGCCCGAACCCAATAGCTCAGCACCTTCTGCCCCTGCCTGCCTTCCTCATCCTCCAGACCAGCCCCGCTGGCTTCGCCCTGTTTATATGTCGGCTCGTTTGCCGGGCTTCTTGCAGCATGGCTGGAGAGCTTACGCAGAATTTCCAGCCCCGCAGGCGAAATCCGCTCCTTTTCCAACACTTCCCTGGCACATCCCCGGCACAATATTCCACCCTCGCTGAAGCTTATATACCCAGCCGCCCTGCCCCCGGAGCCCTTCCCGCAACGCCCGCAGTTGGACAGTTGCGGACTCAGCCCCACCTCCCTCAGCAGCCGTACCTGAAAGACAAGAAACTCTTCCCAGCCCCGCCCCGAAGAAAGCCCGGCCAGCCCTTGGCAGAAAAAATCGTACAACTGCTCGTGCCGGTCCTGTTCCTCGGTGAAAAGATCGATCAGTTCCGCCAAGTAATACGCTCGATACAATTGCTGCAAATCGCGCCTTATTCCCAGGTAGTTCTCCTGAGCCGTCCATTCGGTCAGGGTAACAAGTCCCTTGCCACGCCCAGGACTAAAGACTATCTGCCCTCGGCTCAGCAGTTCGATACCCCCGCCGAACTTGCTCTTCGTTCGGCGGGCCCCCTTGGCTATCCCACGGATTTTACCATGATGGCGGGTGAAGATTGTTGCGATTTGCGAGGTTTCCGAGTACTCCTTACGCCCCACGCAGATACCGCTATCTTTTACCAGCACTTATCGCCTCTTTGCCGGGCTATTGATCCCTGGCAGTTTAGGCACTCTAACACAACTTGATGTGAGCCGCGTTGCCAGACAAATCGGATGGATGCAAGGAAGAACGACGGTGGCATACCTGGATGGTATGCTTAGGAGTTCTGACGCAGCAGACGCCGATTTGGCTCGCAACCCGAAGGGACAGGGGTCCCCAATCGCGACTTACTGCGATTGGGGGTGCCGCGCCGTCCTTTTGCCCGCCGTCGGCGTCGCTCGTCGTCAATGATGCTCCCTGCATCGTATCCTCCTCGCTCCTGGTCGGCAACCAAAATTCCAGGCGTCGCGGCCGCGTCAGGTTGTGTTAGAGTGCCTTAGTCTCCCTCGGTCTGTGCACCGTTCGCTGTGGACTGCACCTCTACTTTCAAGCGATTGATCTTCCGACGCTCGGCATCCAGGACCGTAAACCGCAACCCCTCGTATTCCACCTCTTGGCCCTTCTGGGGCACGTATCCCAACAGCGAGAAGACCAGACCGCCCACCGTATCCACATCCTGGGCGTTGCTCACTTGGACGTTCAGCTCTTCAGCCAACTGCTCGACGCGGACCTTGGCATCCACTTCCACCGTATGCTCATCCAGCCGGACCAAAGGTTCCGGGCTCGGCGGCTCATACTCGTCCTCGATTTCCCCCACGATTTCCTCCAGGATATCTTCTATGCTTACCAGACCGCTTGTGCCCCCGTACTCGTCGAGAACCACGGCTATGTGCACCTTCTTGGCTTTGAGCTCCCGCAGTAAATCTACAATTCGCTTGGTCTGAGGCACAAATATCGGCGGCCGCATTATCTTACGAACGTCAAATGACTCCCCACCGTTAGCCAGGTGAAGCAGCACATCCTTGGCGTAGAGCATCCCCACGATGTTGTCCAGGCTTTGCTCGTAGACCGGGATCCGTGAATGCCCCTCCGTAGCCGTCAGCTCTTCTATGTCTTTCAGACTCGCTCCCACGTCCACAGCCACTATCTCCGTGCGCGGCGTCATTATACTGCTCGACTGAGTGTCGTGAAAATCGATCAGCCTCTTTATCATGCTCCGTTCGTCACCGCCCAACAGCCCTTCACGCGTGCCTTCATCAACCGCCGACATGATATCCTGCTCCAGTTCCCTGGCTGCCGCATCCGGCTTTTCACGGTGAAAAACCTGCATCAGCCGTTCGAATGATCTCAGCAAGCGGACCACCGGCCAAAGTAGCACATAAAAAATACGCAGGATAGGCAGACTCTTTACCAGAGCGGCTTCACCCCCATAGCGGGACCAGGCCGCCGGCAAACCGACGAAAAACAGGGCCACGATTGGACTCGATATCAATAGAATAGCCAGCAGTGCCCAGCCAAAGGCTTGCGGACTGAGCAGCAACTGATTATCTTGAGCCTTGAGGCTGTCGGCGAACGGACCTTTGCTCACGAGCATATAGACGATACACAGCACCGTACCAACAATGCAGGCAAAACGCATGCAAGCGGTGGTCAAAAACAGCTCTTGGATATCTACCACTGCCCATCGTCTGGACTTCTCCCGCTGACGCTGGCGCAGAATAGCCTCCAACTCGCTCGACGTTAGATGTCGCAGGGTATAGTTGTTGACAGAAAAGAACAGGCCAAGGGCCGTGCACACTATACACAGCCATAGCACCGGAGTATCCACCTCGAAGGTTTTCTCCTACTGGGGGACCGGCAAACTGGCCAGTATCGGCCTTTGAGGTCCGCCGACGCTGCGGCCCTCTGTTCCGGGCGTTGCCCTCCCGCCCGTCGGTGGTGCTTATACCCGGCCCCTGGCACCACAGTTCAGCCTACTATTATAACGCCAGATACCGTCAAAACAAGAAGTTTTTTCCCCGGCACCCTTTGCTCAGCAGCCCCCCTCTGCCCTTATTATCGCCCAGGAAACCGCCTTTTTCCCGGCCTGCACGCCACTTGGCCCTGCCAGCTCCCTCATGGCGCCCCAGAACCCGCTCTGAACACCCAAAAAATTTCCCCCTGCACCCCCATGAACCCCTTGCCAAAGCTCGCTTCAAGCATAAAATTATCAAAAACACCAAGACTTGTCTGGCATTTGGCCCAATAAGGATTCGTACCGTTGGGCATCTTATTCTCTGCGGAGTTAGCTGTGACCTACAAGGGATCTGAACAGCCCTGCGAGCCCGGCCCGGAATCCTCAGGGCTTGTGCCGGTTATCTTCGCCGCCAACAAGGCCGAGGCCGAGTTTTATCAGACCCTCCTGGCCGACGCCGACATCCAGGCCGCCATCGACACCGACGCAGACCAGCGAACCGGCCGACCCGGCAAGGGCATTGCCGTCCTGGTCCCTGCCGAGTTGCTCGACGATGCCACCGATGTCATCACTGTCCGCGAGGAAACGGAAGCCCACATCCTCGCCGGGCCCGATGGCCGCGATAAAGACGATGACGAAGATGAAGAAGAGCTAACCCGACCGCGTCTGGATGACGATAACAGTGAGGATGAAGAAGACTTCCTCTTCCGTCGCGACCCTTTCATGGACGAAGACCCCGATTAATCGTCGCACCGTTTCTTACGCGTTTCTAGTCCACGTTTGCCGGTTTGGTTGGCTAGAAGTCATCTCAAGACCCGCTTTCGTCGCGAGAACGAGCAATTTTGTTGGCTGGCAAGGAACGAGAACGATACATATTTGGAGAATATATTGAGTTCGAGCGACGCAGCCAGACGGCAAAAGGGCCGTTCGCAGCAGAAATTGGGGTTTTGAGATGGCTTCTAACCATCATTGGGGGAACTAAACATGACCGAGCAGAATTCTAATACCCAGGTTCCCGAGTCTAGCCGGCCTGCTGCTGAGAGACGTTCCGATGCGGACCGAAGGCGCAGCGTGCTTGACCGTCGTACCGGCCTGGATCGCAGGAGAAGGAGCGTGCAGGTGCCCGTCGAGCGCCGGGCGGAATCCGACCGAAGGAAAAAAAACATCCAGGTCTCCATCGAGCGCCGCTCAGACCTCGACCGAAGGCGAGGACCGGGTATCCGCCGTGAGGAAGACCGCAGGGCTGCCGAAGAGGGCGAAATGACCGACGAGCAGTTTGAGTTCGTCATGGCCGTCGACACTTACAAGCGGGCCAACAATAGGCCCTTCCCCACTCTCACTGAAATCCTCGAAGTCATCCAGGCCCTGGGCTACAGAAAGATCGACTGAGCACCCCCCACGCTCAGTACGCAAACGATTCTTATAAGCCGATTGATTAGCCTACCGTCACCCGCTGCCATCCCCCTCTATTCTTCCGCGACTTACCGCTCCATCAGTTGAATTGCATCATCCTTCGCCTGCGTGGCGGGAGAACTCACCAGCTCTGCATAGTCGGGCGAGAATCACCGTTCGCCCAGCGTCGGTCTGATGGGTTCCGTCTCGGGTGTGTCGACGATTGTGGGTTTTATCAGGATGTACAAATAGCGTTCTGGCTTAGCGTCGGGAACCGTTCCTTCCAAGACTCTATCTCTTGTGCTCGGGCCAAGCTTCGTGGACACGCTTGTTCGAAAGATGCCAATGACTTGTTTCTTGATGAACGACGTTCTCAGCAGGACGGTGTGGCCCTTGGGCAGACTTAGAGTGTAGCTGTGTTTTGCGGTTTCTGTTTCGATCTGCCCCTCCTTGCCTATCGAAAGGTTGCCAAACGTAGCGTCTAGGCTCAGGGTAACAAAACGGCCATCCGGCGAGGCGACGACCTTATCGAATTCTAGCTTCGAACCTGCATTAAAGGTCATCTCGGCAGTCTCCCCTTGGCTGCCCATCAGGGGTAGTTTTACGGCTTCTTTGTGTGATATGAGATGCAGCGTGCCTCCTGTCCCGTTGGCGACCGTAATTCGCGGCGCCATTAATGTCGTTATAGCTCTTGACTTCTGCGTCTCGCGGATAAGCCGCTTTGCATCCTCCGGGGACAAATCAGCGATGGACTGCTTAGCAGACAAAGTGATGCCGAGTTGTTGCGTCAGCCACTGTTTGAGTTGTTCATTGGCCTTGGCCGAAACCCAAATCAATCTCGGTTCTATTCTAATCGACGGCTGCCGCTGTTGACGAAATTCTCCGAGCAGCTTCCCAATCTCTTGGTGGTTTTCGAGAGTCTGGACGATGAGAAGTCTGCTGCCCTCAAGTTTAATGCTTGCGGATACACCCGCTGACTTCCAAGAAGTCGGGGAAACTTTCTCCTGAATAATCTTTAGGATCTCTTCGGCAGTGGCGGCTCTCTTGACCGAGCCGCGTTGAGCCTGCCTGACTGTGCCCGAGCCGGGTTGGCTCAGCCAGCCTATCGTCTCAACGCCGGTATCTGCCCCTCCGTTAGTAAGATCCTGGATGTCATAGACAACCCTCGAATAGTGCTTCGGATAG
>DAOVKO010000232.1 GCA_030631725.1 Actinomycetes bacterium
CCCGAGCCGTCTTCATCGCCGCACTGTCATCCATTCTCGATGCATCCGCCAGGACTCGAATCTCCCGACCGGCCTGAATGGCGTAGGCCTGTTTGATCCCCGCAAAACTGTTCGCCAGACCTTCCAGTTTCTCCAGCCGCTTGATGTAACGCTCGAGGCTCTCGCGCCTGGCTCCCGGACGGGCGGCACTGACCGCATCTGCCGCCGCTACCAAAGGCGTGTAAAAACTCGTAGCCGCAATGTCCCCGTGGTGCCCAGCAATAGCGTTTAGAACCTCTTGGGGTTCGTTATAACGCTTTGCCAAAGTCAGCCCGATCTCCGGATGCGTTCCCTCCATCTCGTGATCCGCCGCTTTGCCTATGTCGTGCAGCAGTCCGCAGCGCCGGGCCAACTGCCCGTTCAAACCCAGCTCCTCAGCCATCATTTCCGTCAGGTAAGCCACTTCCATCGAGTGCCTCAGCACATTCTGACCGAAGCTCGTCCGATAGCTCAGCCGACCCAGCAGCACGATCTCCTTGGGATGAAGTTTTTGTATGTTTGCTTCCAGGGCCGCCTGCTTGCCCGCCTCCTGAATCTTTTCGTCCAGCTCTTTCCTTACCTGCGATACCAGCTCTTCGATTCGACCCGGATGAATCCGACCATCGTGGATTAGCCTCTCCAGAGACTCCCTGGCCACTTCGCGCCGAATCGGATCGAAACAACTGACCACCACCACCCCCGGCGTGTCGTCGACGATCACATCCACCCCCGTAGCCCTTTCGAAGGCCCGGATGTTACGACCTTCTCGACCGATTACCCGACCCTTCATGTCATCCGAAGGTATATCCACCGTTGAGACCGTAGCTTCGGCCGTGTGCTCGGCGGCGTATCGCTGGATAGCGTTAATCACGATTTCTCGGCTCTTGGCCCGGGCTTGTTCCTTGGCCTCGTTCACCCGCTGTTCAATCATAGCCGAGCTTTCCTTGGCCAGCTCCGCCTCCAGCTGACCCATCAGCATCTGTCGAGCCTGGTCCACGCTCATCCCAGTGATCTTCAAAAGTTGAGTCCGTTGCTGGGCAAGCGTCTCTGCCACTTGTTTCTCACGCCCCTGCAGACTGCCCTCCTTGGAGGCCAAACGTTTGCGACCTTGCTCCAACAGCCGTTCCTTATGGGCCAAGGTATCCATCTTTCGCTCGAGGCCATCTTCCCTCTTGCTCAGTCGTTTAGTCAAATCGCGCAATTCCCGTTGCGTCTGGGAGGTCTGTTCTTCGAATTCCTCCCGACGCTTGAGAAACTCTGCCTTGGCCTCCAACTCTGCTTCCTTCTTTGTCCTGGCAGCTTCATCTTTGGCCCGAGCCGTGATAGCCTTCGCATTGTCTTTGGCCCTGAATCGCCGCTGCTTCCCTATGAGGCTTCTGATGACCAACCCTACCACTGCCCCTATTATTACCCCCACGCTTGAGCTAATTATCATGATCATGGTTGTGTCCACTTCTGTACCCTTTCTTTATCTTCTTATTCCCAACGCCTCCAGGCTATGTCCTGGGGGGCCTCTTCAAGCTACTCGCCAGAATACTCCGCGTGCCTAGCGCCGGTTTCTAGTCACACCAAAACTAAGTTTTTAGCGCGGTGATCAGAACGAAAAAGATAGAGCCTTGTGGCTAGCCCCCGGACTATCCCCCCACAGATCCTCAACTCCAGGCCAAAAGCACCAAGCTAAGGTCTTCGCCGGAATCTCACGTCACCAAGCCGACCTCCCCAGGCACACATCGGCAAACGAATCTCCCCCGCACTTCGTAAGCCCTTGAAGAAAACCATCCTGGTACCTAGTACGTGAACTTCCTGACACAGCTCTAGTCTTCCTTAGCCCTCACAGCCTGGAATCGCCGAACGTCCCGGAGTGAGATACCACCCCGGCAATACGCCCGACACTCTCAGGACCGAAACCACTTTTTTCGCGTCGGCACCACCCGTTCTTCAGCACTGCCGACAAGCTTCTACCTTTCCGTTATTCACCACTCTTTCTGCTCTTGCTCAGCCTTGCTCTAATTCCTCTCCGCTTCGCAAGAGCAAAACCACTCTGCGCCGCCGACTCTGGGCGGCGCCTTCCTCAAGCTAATATTATAGTCCCCCCGATCCGGCCCAGTCAAAGGAAAAATTCCCTCGACACTCTGGCGGCAACAGCTCTAACCTTATACAAACAAAGGTGTTACCGCAGAGACCGGCCCGCCTGAAGAAATTTGTCTCCTCTGGGCTATTCCTCTTGGTCCGGCTTGGCCCATTCTTCTCGCACCCTCTCCATCAGTGCCCTGGACTGCCCCCCCCCACCGCCCAGGTTGACCTTTCGGCTCCTCAGCCCCGTTATAGCTAAATGCAATGTCAGCCGGTCCACCGGCAGGCCATCTGCCACATGGTCCGCCCATTCCACCACCGTCAAACCGCCTTGGCTGAGAATCTCCTCAAAGCCCAGCGAATTCAGCTCCCCCGCCCCACCCAGACGGTACGCATCAACATGAAATAGCCGCAGTCTGCCCGCATGTTCCCGGATCAGAACGAAAGTCGGGCTTCTCACATCCTGCCTGTTCTTCACTCCCAGACCCGCCGCGACCCCTTTGACCAGACGCGTCTTGCCCGCCCCCAGTTCCCCCACCAGGGCCACTACGTCCCCGGCCCGGCCGGCCAAACCGATAGCCCGCCCCACCGCCTCCGTCTGGCTTTCGCCGTGACTAACAAACTCTAACTCGGACATTCTTTTGCCCCGCGGCTGAGAACAAAATGACAAATGAAAAATGATTGATAGCTAATAGCTAGAAGCCATCCCAAAACCCCAATTTCTGCTGCGAACGGCCCTTTTGTCGTCTGGCTGCGTCACTCAAACTCAATATATTCTCCAAATATGTGTCGTTTTCGCTTCTTGCCAGCCGACAAAATTGCTCGTTCTCGCCACGAAAGCAGGTTTTGGGATGACTTCTAATGACCTGTGTCTTTTTTCATCTGTACCTCAAGCCTCAGGCCTCACGCCTCAAGCCTTTCCTTTGAAGTGTTCATAACCCCCAGCCGGCAGCTCCTGTTCCCTGCCGTCTTTGCCTACCAGCACCACCTTTGCCTCTGTAATCTCGCCGATCCGGC
>DAOVKO010000031.1 GCA_030631725.1 Actinomycetes bacterium
CAACCCACCACCTTGGTCAAAGCCCCCTCCAATTCCCGGGTGTTGGAGTCCACCTTCGTAGCGATCAGACAGACCACGTCGTCGGGAACCTTCAGGCCTCTCAGACGGGCCTTCTTGTGCACGATGGCCACCCGGGTTTCGTAAGAAGGTTTGTCGATCCGGGCCACTAGGCCCCAATTGAACCGGCTGATCAGCCGCTCCTCCAGAGAAGGTATTTGACTCGGGGCGCTGTCCGAGCTGAGTATGATCTGCTTTTGGCTCTGGTAAAGGGTATTGAAGGTGTGGAAAAACTCTTCCTGGCTCGACTCCCGGTCTGCCAGAAAGTGAATGTCATCTATCACCAGCACATCTACATGTCGGTAGCGGTAGCGGAAGTTGTGTAAATCTCCCTTTTCCACTCCTTCGATGAAGTGGTGGATAAAGGTTTCACAGGTCAGAAAAAGCACCCGAGCTGTCGGTTGTCGGCGCAGAACCTCCTGGCAAACCGCCTGCATCAGATGTGTTTTGCCCAGTCCTACGCTGCCGTGGATAAATAACGGGTTGTAGGCCTGGCCGGGTGATTCACTCACTGCCACGCAGGCCGCGTGGGCCAGGCGGTTCGAGCGCCCAACCACAAACGTGTCGAAGGTGTAGTTGTTCTTCGGAACCGTGTATAGTTCGCTTTGGGCCGGGCGCCCGCCGGGCCACGGCTCAACGGCCCCGCCTTGGCGACTGACAAAGCGAACACCAACCAACCGCCCCGTAAGCGTCTGGGCTGCCTGGGCAAACGCCTCCCTCGCCTGCTCCTGTAGATACTCCTTCTGCGAGGCCGAGGCCGCCCGGATTTCCAGCACTCCGTTGTCCAGCTGCACGGCTTCAAGCGAACTGAACCACGGTTGGACTATGCTCTCATTGTGCTCGCGGATATGGGCGAGAATCTGCTGCCACAGACGAAGCGTTACACTGGCCACTGGCCCAACTCCTCGAAGCGATCACCGCCAGGCTACGCAGCCGTTAGATAAGCGTAGCTGCCGGCAAGCCATTTATAGCACGATAGCCGAAGCGACAGGGCGGCACACAGGCCGGGCGCTTCCGAAACGGACGAACTTACAGCATAGTATAAATCGTCCAGCCAGTCAAAGCAAGAATTGGTTCAACCGTAGGTTTGTCCTGCTCTCCAGCCCCCCGCTTCCAGGTCCGCACGCTTCTGGGCTCTGTTCGGCCGGGATTAGATTTTCGCAGCTACAGGCTCCGCGTGCTGGCCCTGATTCACGGAGGAACTCCCCTCCGGCAGCCGCCCGGGGCGCTCTTGCCGCCACCAGGCCTCCACGATGCTGCTGATATCCTTGGTTTGGGCCTTGGACGCATCCTCTCCGAAGAAATCTGCATCTCCGCTGTCGGGCGGATGCTTGGTCAGATAGACCTGGGTTCGCATGGGCATGGGAACCGCTTCGCCCACGGCATAGGCCTCCCCGGGCCGTAATTGGGCCAGCGTCCCTACCAGCCCCGAAAACTGCTCGGCGACCACCTTCGAAATGTACGCTTGGTCTGCCGGGTTCGACATTCGCATGATGATGAAGCTGTTGCACTGCGACAAAACTGTTTCAGAGACCTCCATCGGCCTCTGCGAGATCACCAGGGCTCCCACGCCGTATTTACGGCCTTCCTTGGCCACCCGTTCCACTGCCCGGCGGGCAAACGACTCTGGACGGTCAGCCGGTATGTAGTTGTGCGCCTCTTCATACACCAGCAACAGAGGGCTCCGCCGCGATGGATCGCACCAGAAGTTAAACTCGTGAAGCAGCCTGGTCAGCAGGGCCACCGTGATGTCTACCGTCTCAAAAGGAATACGGCTCAGGTCTAGTATCACCAGGTTCTTCGGCGGTACACTATGGCCGGTCAGCAGGGCCAGCAGAGGTTCCAGACAGCGGGAGAAACCCTCTGGTTCGTCCTTCTGCTTGAACAGATCCCGAAAAGTCCTGGACCGCCCGGCCTGTTCGATTGGCCGCAGCAAAAAATCGTACCGACGGTCGCTCATTTTCTGCTCCAGCAGGTTTATCAAACCCCCAAGGCGCCCATGGTAGACCGGATGCGGGGTTTCACCCTCCGGATTGCCTAGATTGAAACGTACCTCGGACTCAATCATTAGCCTTTCCTGCTCCTCGGGCGGAAGGTGACGCAGCGCCGTCTGCCTGAATGCCAGCCTCTCGGTATTCAGCACATAGCGGGCTGCGTTGAGATTGTTGGCGTAACAACGCAACTGCTCCAGAGAGAAGTACACCGGGCTGTCCACGCTGTAAACCGAGCTTAGGCCTAGGGCCTCGGCCGCCTCGTGCCGCAGCCGCAGCAGCGCTTGTTTGAGAAAGGTCCTTTGGCTCGGTATGTTCAGGGTATTGGACCGATCCAAGAACAAGTCTTCCATCTCCTCGTATCTCAAAAGCCAATAGGGCAAGACCAACTCGTCGCCGCCGATGTAGGCCACGTTGCTCAGCGGTTCGCCACTCTCATCGCAGAACGCCGAGAGATACTCCCCGTGCAGGTCAAACATGATTACCTGTGTACCTGGAAGGGCAACTGCCTGTTGGACGATCTGGGCTACCGTACAGCTTTTGCCCGAGCCGCTGCTGCCCAGTATTGCTGCGTGCCTCGCGCAGAAGGTCTTACCATCCAGACTCACCTCGTACCTCTGGTTCGGCGTAAACCTGCCCAGTGCCAAACTCGCCGGATGCCCGCCAGCTCGGACCGCTGTCCGTACAGTCTCCTCCGACTCGCTCTGCTGGTGCGTTCCCCGACTGTCCCAGCTCGCAAAGATTGTAGCCAGGTCTGCATCCCCGGCCATCCGGACTGGTTCGCCTACTACCGGATAGTGAGTTATACCCCGGTGAAATTTTCCCTCCCGGACGATACCTACCGCTATTACGGTTATAATCGTGCTCTTTTCTTCCGGACTGTCGGTAGCCCGTCGACTCGGCTGGCGAGTGCGCTGGGCGGTTACCATGGCCAGAAGATCGCCATCCTCTTGGGGGATCACCACGTACGAGCCAACCTGCCCGGCACGTGTTCTGGTGCTAGGTTCCGGGGCGCCGGGACTTCGCGGAGTGGCCGCGGCCTCTTCGCTGCCTACTACCTCCGCTCCCTTGCTCAGCCGGACAACGATTTGCTGGTCGTTGACCGATTCTATGTAGCCGATCACTTCTGGTTGCATTGTAGTTAACGGCTCCTTTATTTCTCCGTTGCGTAGCCCTGTTCACACAGGGCCAGGCTCGTTTTGGCCTCATCAAGCTCCGGGTCGAGTTCCAAGGCCAGCTTGTAGCAGTTGCCTGCCTTTTGCCATTCGCCGGCCAGCCGGTGAAGATAGCCCAAGTTGTAGTAGGCCTGCGCTTCCGGAAGGGCCCTTTTGAACTCTACTGAGGCTGGCTCCAACTGTCCTTGTTTGGCTAGTGCCAATCCCAGGTTTACCCTTGCCCGTTGGAATTGTCCGTTCAGCGCCAGGGCTTCTCGCAGATGCCCTTCCGCCTCCGAGTACTTGCCCGCCAGCAGGCAGCTGAAGCCCAGGTTGTTGTGTAGAAAGGCCGCCTTTGGTGCGTGTTTGATGGCTTGGGCGAATGATTCTTCCGCTTGGTCGTATCGGCCCAGCTTATCGGAGACGATGTCCAGGCGATTCCAGGCTGCCACATAGTCCAAGCGGGTTTTGCAGGCTCGCTGGTACAGCTTGGCCGCCTCGATAAAGTTGCCCTGCGACTCGAGCAGTCGGCCCGTGGCCAGGAAGGTTTCGGCCTTGATGATGGGTGGTTTGGCGGGTTTGGCCGCCGGAAGGATTTCGTCGTCCAGTCGCACCCAGCGGGCATGACCTATCTGCAAGTTGCGTGTCGATGTCTCTTGGCTGCAGCCGCAGACCGTCACCGCTGCTACCGTGACTGCCACCAGGAATACACCTCTCATGGCAGCTGTCTGTGCAAATAACGCTTTCATGATTTTACCTCCTACAGTATCGCTTGGTTGTAAGGCATATCAGCTTAGTCGCGTTTACTATTTCGCTCCGCCTCCAGCACTGATCAGCGGCGCGGCCGTTGAGGATGCCGAATCGTCGCCCAGCAGGTTCTTTTCGTAAAAGAGCGCCGCTTCGCTTGCATCCTGTCCTCGGCCGCGAGTTAGACCGCTGGTGATCGCCAGACGTTCGGCGTCCAGGCCTTGCCCTAGAAGGAACTGTCGTACAGATGCCAGGCGTTCCTGCCGGGTGAGCTCGTCGCTCTGGCGAGAATCCACGATCACCTGCCCCCCGTATAGTTCCAGATAGCTGGCTATGGCTGCCAGACGAGCCCGCCCTAGCGAGTTGAGCTCTGAGCGGTAGGGCAGGAAATGGATGTCCGCCACGGTCATGCTGGTAAGCACAGCGTTGTCAGCCTGGGTCTTGAAGCTCGCGTTGGACGGCCAGTCTGTGCTCCGCCGGACTGACGTCGGCTCAGGCGCCGTTTTGTCATAGCCGCAGCCTGCGGCAAGAATGACAGCCGCCCCAAAAAGGCCGATCAGTATGTATTTTTTGTAGCTCATGATTTACTCCATTAGTGGTAGTTGGTGCCCGCAGCGGATCGGGCGCCTGGAAAATCAGTTACGCTCATCTTAGAACCCCATCGAAACCGCAGTCAGGGTTTCGAGTAGTTTCATCATCGCCGGCCCGGCCAGGACTACAAACAACGCTGGAAAAATAAACAAGACCAGCGGGATGATCAGTTTTACCGCCGTCTTTGCCGCCCGCTCTTCGGCTTGTTGACTTCGCTTGACGCGCATGCTGTCCGCGTGCGTACGCACGGCCTGGGCGATGCTGGTTCCGAAGCGTTCGGCCTGGATGAGGATCGCCGTCAGTGATTTCATCTCCGGAACGTCCGTACGCAGGGCTAGGTTATGTAGGGACTCCGCGCGGGACAGTCCCATCTGCGTCTCCATGGTGGTCAGAATCAGCTCCTCGGCCAGTTCCGGATGCACGCTTTTCATTTCATCGCTTACTCGCTGCAGGGCCGCATCCAACCCCAGGCCCGCCTCGATGGTCACCACCATCAGGTCCAACGAGTCGGGCATCCCGTGGTTTATCTTTTCTTTGCGGCTTTTAATGGCCATGGCCAGCCAGAGGTTAGGCAGCATTAGGCCCACCGCCCCGGCAAAGAGAGTCAGCCCCAGAACGTTACGCCCGCTCAAGCGAAGGGCAAAGGCCCCTCCAAACCCCGCCAGGGCCAGAATTATCCCCGCGATCGTCTTGCTGGCCAGGAAGACAGCCGGTGTCTGCTGACCTCGAAAACCCGCGTTGGACAACTTCAGCCGAAGATTGCTCCGCGCTTCCTCGGACTGGGGCATCGATGGCTTGGACAACGCCGGTGCCGCCCGGGCCAAGAGGTTTTTCGCTGCGCTAGCTTTATGCTGGGCACTTTTGGAATCTTTTCTGGCGGCGCTGTGGGCTTGGTTTTGCAGGCGATCCATCACCTTGCGACGTTTGTCCTCCTTGCGCGGAAGTAACCCGTAAATAATCAGGCCCAGACTGATTATTGCCAGTATAGCCAGGAATATCGGTGGGGCGTTCAAATTCATTGGATACCTTCCAGTAGCCCGCCGTCGCGGACTTAAACTGCCTACCTCGCGCTTAAATCTTTATGTTGACGATCTTTTTGATCATCAGCATTCCCATAATCTGCATAACCACCGCCGCCCCGAGTAGGGCTTGGCCGTCCGGCTCGTGCAGCAGGATGTCCACGTATTCTGGGTTCAGAGCCTTAGCTACAAAGAAAACGAGTATCGGCAGGGCGCTGAGCACCCAGCCGGACATCCGCCCCTCAGCTGTCAGGGCCTTGACCTGGCCCAGTATCTTTATACGGTCTCTGATAACTTTCGATATCTTGTCCAGAATTTCAGCCAAGTCGCCACCGGTTTGACGCTGAACGGTTACCGCGGTCACGAAGAAGCTTACGTCCAGCACGTTCACTCTGTCCGCCATGTTCCGAAGGGCCTCTTCAAGCTTGATGCCCAGATTTTGTTCGTGGAAACAGCGGCGGAATTCTATCCCCGCCGGATCCGGTAATTGCTGGCCTATCAGTTGGATGCCCGCAGCCAGAGAATGGCCTGCCCGCAGGGCCTGGCAGAGCAGATCGAAAACATCGGGCAGCTGATAGTTTAATTTCTTCCTCCGGGCCTTGCCCTTGTGGGATATAAACATCATCGGTCCTACTGGCACCAAGACCCCCAGACCCACGGCTACTATCGCTGACACGCTGGCGGCCATCGACAGCAGAACCACTAACATACCCATGCTGCAGGTATTGATCAGGAAGCGCGACGCAGACCATTCAACCCCCGCTTGGCTGAAGCTTTTCTGGATCTTTTGCACAAGGCCGTACTTGGACAGCAAAACGTCCGCCCACTTTTTCTGTTGGCCTAGGCTCTTGCGAAGAATGCTTGCGTGGCTGGACTTCTCCTTCGGTAATTGTACAAAAGTCTGTTCGCGAAGCCGCTGCTGCAGACGCTTCTGTTCCGGCTTTCGGAGGTCGTACCACAACTGGTAGAGACCATAGGCCAGTATCGCTCCCCCTGCCATGGGCAGGGCAAAAACAGTCAACATGCTTATCTGGTCTTGTAGGCTACCCATTTTTGTTCTCGCTTAGGCATCTCTTTTATTGCCCGTCGCTCACGCCCCTTTACTATGAAGGCCCTTCACTTTTAGGCTCATTTTCCTCGTCCTCGGCGTCGCTCAACAGGGCCTGCTGCTCGAACATGTCGGCTGATAAACCTGCCCCCGACGACTCCAGGTGTTCCAGGAAGGTCGGCCTGATCCCTGTCGACCAGAAGTTCCCATAGGCATTGCCGTTGGCCGTGACCCCTTCCTGCTTGTAGCAGAAAAGCTCCTGCATGGTAACCATATCGCCTTCCATCCCCAGTACCTCCGAGATGCTCATCACTCGCCGCCTTCCCCCCTTCAGCCGCGAGGCTTGCACCACAACGTTTACCGCCGCGGCAAACTGCTGACGGATGGTTACAACCGGCAGTTCGAAGCCAGCCATGGTCACCATTGTTTCCAATCGGCTCAGAGCGTCACGCGTGCTGTTGGCGTGGATAGTGGTCATCGAGCCTTCGTGACCGGTGTTCATCGCCTGAAGCATGTCCAGGGCCTCCGATCCCCGCACTTCCCCCACGATGATCCGGTCCGGACGCATTCGCAGACAGTTCCGCAGCAGGTCCCGCTGGGTGATTTGCCCTTTGCCTTCAATGTTCGGCGGGCGGGTTTCCAACCGCACCACATGTGGTTGTTGGAGTATCAATTCTGCTGCATCCTCGATAGTCACAATACGTTCATTGTCCGGAATAAAGCTTGAAAGGTTGTTCAGTAGTGTCGTCTTGCCCGAGCCCGTACCCCCGACGATCATGATGTTCAGCTTGGCCCTCACGCAGGCCGAGAGAAAATCCACCATCTCCTGTGTGATCGATTTGAAATCCAGCAGGTCTTGAATGCGGACCGGGTCGGTCCCGAAACGCCGAATCGACAGCGCCGGACCGTCCAGGGCCAAAGGCGGGATGATCGCGTTCACCCGCGAACCGTCTTGAAGACGGGCATCCACCATCGGCGATACCTCGTCGCACCTTCGTCCTATTTTGGAGACAATCTTGTCGATAATGTGCAGCAGATGAGTGTTATCCTTGAAGCTCACCTCCGTTTTTTCCAGCCGGCCCCGGCGCTCAATGTAAATCATGTGTGGACCGTTCACCATGATGTCCGTAATGGTTGGATCTGCCAGCAGCACCTCCAGAGGCCCCAGCCCGAAGGTCTCGTCCAAGACCTCGGCCATCAGCCGCTCCCGCTCCTGATAGTTAAGCAGGGTGTTCTCTTCGTCGCACAGTTCTGCCACTACCGCCCGGATTTGTTTCCGCAAATCTTCCTTGTCCAGTCCCTCGATGTTAGACAGGTCCAGACGATCCACCATCTTGCGATGAATCCGCGTTTTCAGCTCTTGAAACTGCTTCAGTCGAGTGGCACTGAGGCCCGTCAGTGTCTTGGTCTTTCCCAAACCGGTGTTGCTCGGGCCCGGGGCTGACATCCGGCTCTTGGAGCCTGCTTTGCTGTTGGATTGTGGTGAGGTAAGATTCAGCTTCATCGGCACAAAACCTTGTATTAGCGATTAGTTCTTTCTTCTGTTTTGCCGGAGACGACACCGGTCAGCGAGCGTCGGAAATTCTTCTGGCCCCCTCGATTTCGCTCTGTTGCTTTGCGGAACATTCGGCCCAACAGACTGCTGGCTCTGTCTGAATGGCCTGTTCGGGAAGCCCTTGTCGAGGAAGCCCGACTCCCACTGCTGGGGTCGTTCCCTGCCAACCGCATGGCTAGATCTACTAGGCTGGTCCTGATCTTGCTGTTTGGTGCGTAAAGGGCCAGCGGATCACCTGCGTTTATGCTCCGCGAGACTGTCCGCCAGTCGTCGGGAACTTGGGCGAAAATCTTGTGCTTGAGTGTTTTTTCAACATCTTGTATTCGCAGGTAGCTCGACTCCCGCCCCAGCCGGTTGATAATCAGTAGTATCCGCTCCAATGGAGATTCCGCAGATGCGAGATTTGCTGACGGGCCTTCCCCCCCCAGCCCGTGCCTGCGGGTCATGGCCTCCAGTATGCGATGGGCGTTGCGGATCGACGGCACCAGCAAGTTCATCACCAGCAATATGTTGTCCGCCATGCGCAAGAGCCCCAAGTCAGTCTGGTTGCTGGGACTCAGACCGTCGAGGATCACGTAGTCGTACATGTCGGTCAATGTGGAGATTACCGCCGTAACCAGCTTGTGCGCTTGGTTGGTCTGTAACAGTTCGCCTTGCGAAAGAGCTGTTGGCCGGGCGATCACCGCCAGTCCCGAGCTGTGCTTGGTCAGCACCCGCTCCAGCATCTGCGGGTCCAGCGTCTCGGAACTCTCCGCCAGATCACCCAGTGTGAAAGAGGGCATCAAATCCAGATAGGTAGCTACCTGTCCCCCACAGAAATCCAGGTCCAACACCACCGCCGTCTGGTTGCAGCTGCTGACCAATTCACAGGCCGTGTTGACCGCCACGAATGTTGCCCCGCAGCCTCCCGTGGACCGCACCGTAGCCAGAATTCTCCCTTTGGCAGCCCCTGAAGGCTTCAGCGCCGCCACTTTCGCCAGAGCCATACTCAGTTGCTCGCTGTCGATGGGTTTGGTTAAAAATTCACACATCCCCGATCGCATGCTCGTCAGGATTAACTGAGGGTCGCCCGAATCGGCGATGGCGAAAATCCGGCTCTTCTGGCAGGTCCGATTTAGACGTGATGCCAATGTCAGCAGCGGATCAGGCTCTGGATGCAGGTAAACGATCACCACGTCGGGCGTCAGTCGTTCTACCGTAGGGATCAGTTCATCCGGGTTGCTCACCTCAGCCACTATGCGTGCATCTCGATTTGCCTGGAGATGATTGCGCAGGGATGATGCAAATTCATCATCGGTGTTGAAGACGACTACTTTTATCACTCTGGCACGTCTCCTCACAACGGCCGGTATCTACCGCTACCGACCTGTGACTATTCTATTGCATCCAAGCCACCGGGTGTTCGCCGCTCAGTTGCCCGAAAGTCGCCATCAGCCCAGCGGTATACTTCTTGGGATTGTTGTTGCTGGCGAAGAACTCCTCTGCTTGCCCGGAAGAAGCCGTTTGCTGCATCAGGGCTGGGTCCGCGCCGGGCAGCCCGCCATAAATCGGCGGATAGTCTGTTTGCCTTTCGGCGTTTTCCCGTAATGTTCATATTTTGAGTCCTCCGCCTCCTGGGCCAATAAACTCCATTGTCGCCAGCGGAGGGAGCGCACCAGCGTTTCTCCTAGCTGCCCTCCTCCTTGTCTGTTGGTCCCCAGGGACCTTTCAATCTACTCGGTTCATTAAACAGTTCTGTGCCGCGTCTGAGGCGTTCGGCTGGCACACGGCTGGTGTTCTCGATCTGTCCAAGCCCGAACAGCCGGAAATTATTCGGATCACGCAAGTTTTCGCCTGGCATAGGCCCCACCTGGGCGGGGTTCAGCGGCTCGATGAGTTCGGGAGTTACGATAATCAATAACTCCGTTTCGCTCTTTTGATATTGCACCGAACGGAACAACACTCCCAGTATCGGCAAATTACCTAAACCCGGCACGCGTCTGGCAAAAGCCCGCGTTCTTTGGCTGAGCAGCCCGGCTATGGCGAAGGTTTGACCGCTGCCCAGCTCTATCGTGGTATGGACGTTGCGAATAATCTTGCCAGGAACAGGCAATCCTCCGATCACTACGGCATTGGAGGTGTCCGGCTCGGAAACCTCTGGAGCTATCTTCAGCCGGATCAGTTGCCCGGACAGAACCGTCGGCGTAAATCTCAGCCGCACCCCGTACTCTCTAAAGTTCACCGATATGGCGCCGCCCTCTTGGGCAACAGGAACGGGAAACTCACCGCCGGCCAGAAAGCTCGCCTCGTGGCCGTTGAGCGTAATCAGGGTAGGCTCGGCCAGAATATGCATTAAATTGTTATCCTGCATGGCTATCAGGAAGGCCTGAAGGTTGGCCCGGGTCAGACCGCCGAATATTGTCACCGACGGGGAAACCACTTGATTACCGCCGGTTACCGCAAAGGGCATGGTTCCGGCCACCCCTGTACCGTCTGGCCAACCCATACTCAGCGGCTGAATTGCTCCCACCATTGAGCCGCCGAACGCCGTACCGCCGGCCGCCTGGAAGTTTATGCCCAGGGCTCGAGTGGCCGTTCGGGACACCTCCGCGATAGTAACCCGCAGTTGAATCTGTTGGACCCCGGCTATCTCCATGTGGTTCTTGATCTTGCTCGAGTAGATGCCCGCGATGTCAAAAATCCGCTCGCTGGTTTGCACGTCCGGCACGCTCCCCGAAAGGATTACCGTGTCCATGATCGATGAAACCTTCACCCTGCTGTACGGGGAGAGCTTTTCAATCGTCGCCTGCAGGGCCGACAGGTCCAAACCCACCGAGACCACGTAGGTGATTCTTTCTCCGTCGGCTCTTACCAGGGTCATGGTTGTCCGTCCGTATTGCTTTCCGCTGATCATCAGTTTGACCGGCGAGATCGCTTGGACCTCTACGATCCCTGGATTGGCTACCAGAACCTTTTTGATAGGTTCAGGGCTCACTAGCGTGGTGGTTTCCTGGACCGACACGGAGATAAATCGCTCGGACAGCTTTTGCTCCTGCTGCTCTTGCTCTGCCGTCTGGCCTATCAGGGGCCCGGCCAGCAGACATAGCAGCACGGCCGCGCCTGACACAATTCTTTTTAACTGTGGCGATCGCTTCATTCTGTGGCCTCCTGTTCGCCAAAGAATTCGTTTTCTAGGTATTCAAGGACCTTGGTCTTGTCTTGCTTACGCAGTTCCTGCAACTTTTGAGGCTGCGGTACCTTCTGGCTGTTTTGTGATGCCGAACCTGGCTCGATCCGCCTGGCGGAGCTGGCATTCTCGAAGACTATTTCTTCCGTTGTGAGACCTCTGAAAATCTGCATCTGCCAACGCGGATCCACCTTCACCGGAGCTACTGGCGACGGGGAAGCTTTCTTGGGCTTCAACAGGTTCTTCATCCAGCTCTTCAGACTTTTCGGTTGTTCCCCGCTGATCTCTTCCTCCGCCTTGCCCCTAAGCAACTCCTCAAAGGTAATCGCCGACAGGGTTGAGGTCGAATCCGCGCCCCGACCGCTCCGAAGCGACAATCTGATCGTACCTCTGCTAGAGGCCATCGACAGCCACTGGGCCTGACGTGGTTTGACTAGCAGGGTCACTGAGCGCACTATTATCGGCTGGTTGTTTTCGCCCGGTTCTTTTACCTGTCCAACCGCGCTGATCGTGACATTTTGCAGGATCGTCCGCGTTACCGTTTTTGTGGGCCCGGATTTAGCCCGCTTGACATTGAACGTCGCTACCACGTCCACTTTGTCTCCCGGTTTGAGGAACCCCCCCACACCGCTGAACTCATCCACCTTGACTGCCATGGCCAGATAACCTGAAGGGATCAGGGCCGGCAAGCCCGGAGTCGTCCCCGGCGGGGTCAGCATGGGCTCCAAGATCGGCAGATCAGCAGACAAAGGCGCCTGGTTAACCCGACCCACCAGCTTTTGAGGATCGGCGTACGCCTCCCCCGGCACCGCCGAGCGAGGCCACTGCACTGTCTTCAGGTCTGCCAACTGAATCGGCGTGCCTGGAGACACACTGCGGCTAGCCACCACTACCGGCGTGTCGCCCTGGCTCGCCGCCGCCGAAAGCCTGCTCTTTTCGATGTAGTTCCACCCCATTTTTAGGGCCAAAAGCCCTATGCCCACTCCTACAAGCATTGGGATTATCGCTTTACTTTTCATGTTTTGCTCCCTGGACTCGTGCTACGTAGCTCCCTTCGCGGAGTAGTAGCAGCAGTTTCAAGCCGTTCTAGTCTGCTCCTTCCTTACGCATTACCGTCGTTGCTCCCAGATTGAAGTCGGTTGGCCCGAAGTACCCGCCCAAAAGCGAAACGTCGGCGAAGGGAATCAACACCGTGACCGTTTCGTTGGGATTTCCCGGCGATGAGCGGCTGATCTGGACCGTGTAGGTATTCAGGCCCGTCGGGTTCATGCTGGCCACCACTCGGTCCCGGATGTCTTGCTCGGTGCTGCCTTGAAGCACAGCCACCCGGGCACCCTCGCGACTGGAGTTAGTCAGGGTCTCCCGTACCATAAATACCCATCCAAATTCGATGATTCCGAAGACCAGAGTCAACAACAACGGCAGCACCACCGCCAATTCCACAGCAGCGGCGCCGCGTATTGAACTATCGGTTTGTTTTGCCTGCCAATTCATTAGAACATCCACCAATTTGCCCCTTGGGAGAACATCACCACCAGGGCCCCTATGCTCAGGGGCACACCATAGGGGAGCAGCTGGCTGGTGCTTTGAAGCACCTTCACCGATCCAAACTCGCTAAAGGCTGTTTTGAAGCTCTTGAGTTTGGTCATTATCAGACTCATATTGAAATATGCCTGCCAAAGCCGTCGGCCCAGAACGATCATCACCACGGCAATCGCCCCGGCCAGGATCGCACCCACACAGAAGGCCCGGAGCGTCAGCGCTGGACCAAGCCATACCCCGATCCCCGCCATTAGCTTTACGTCCCCGGCACCCATGGCATGCATCAGCCACGGTATTATCAAAAGACCAAAACCCAGCAGCATCCCCAGCAGGCCCTGCCAAAGCCCCATCCAGCCGTGGAATACCGCTTGGGCGGTAAAACCCGACAAAATGATAAAAAGATTCAGCCAGTTGGGAACTTTGTGATAACGCAGGTCTATCCACGATGCCAACACAACGCCCGGCACCAGGAATGCCGCACTCACATGGAAATATCCCACAGCGTCCATCGCTGTTCCTCCTTTTACTACCGCGTAATTCTTCTTGCCGACTTCGCCCGACAAGCCCTGGAAATTCGTTGTTTCAAAGGGCCAGGGCCCAGTTCCTCGAAGGCCTTGCTGTTTCTACCGGCCAATTGCCGTCCGGTAAAAACCTCCTTCGCTGAACTGGGCCTCTGGCCAGAATCCCTTCGAACAGAGTCCAGTCGCACCTAAGCGACTAGACTGTTCCTTTGGAAGTTTACACAGGCTCGGCGCCACTGGGTAGCGTGGTCGAGACTGTCGTGAAGATGTCCTTCACCTTGTTGCCCAGCAGCGTAATAGCCGCCAGAGCAACAATGATGATCAGAGCCAGCATCACGGCATACTCAGTAGCCGTAGG
>DAOVKO010000096.1 GCA_030631725.1 Actinomycetes bacterium
GGTGGTATCGGCCTGGATATTCTTCATGCGGTAGTAGTCCATGATGCCCAGATTACCGCTCCGGAAGGACTCGGCAATAGCCAGCGGCACCTCGGCCTGAGCCAACACCACCTTGGCCTGGTTCTCCTGGACGACGGCCTTCATTTCCTGCTCGCGGGCCACGGCCAGGGCTCGGCGTTTTTCGGCCTCGGCCTGGAAACGTCTGCGATCGGCGTCGGCCTGCTCGGCCTGGAGCTTGGCACCGACGTTGGCTTCTCTTTCCACCCCGGCCACGCTGATGTCCGCTATGTCAATGGAGAGTATTTCGAAGGCTGTGCCGGCATCGAGCCCGGCATCGAGGGCCTTGCGGGAAATATAGTCCGGATTCTCCAGCACTTCTTTGTAGGTAGCGGTCGAGCCAATCCCGCTGACGATAGCCTGGCCCACACGAGCGATAACGGTGTCTTCCGTGGCCCCGCCAACCAGCCGGGCGATATTGGCCCGCACGGTTACCCGGGCCTTGGCCAGCAGACGGATACCGTCCTTGGCCACGGCGTCCACTTTGTCCGTGCCCCGCACCGGGTCTGCACCGGGGCAGTCGATGACCTTGGGGTTGACGGAGGTCTGCACAGCCTCGAGTATGTCCCGCCCGGCCAGGTCGATGGCCGTGGCTGTCTTCCAGGTCAGCTCGATGGCTGCCCTGTTAGCCGCGATCAGAGCCGTAACCACATTGGGCACCCGGCCGCCGGAAAGATAGTGATTTTCCATCTCCGTGGTGGTGACCTCAATACCGGCCCGGATGGCCCGAATCTTACTTAGAACCATGGTCCGCATATCCACTTTTCGCAGACGCATTCCGATGAGTTCTCCCAGGCTCACGCCGGCCCGGCTCATGTAGGCCTGCAGCCACAGACCGAAAAACTGGGCCAGCAGCAAAAGAACTATCAGGACCACAATACCCAGGACGACCAATATTCCGGTCATAGGCCCGGTCAACGCTAGTATCAATGATAATTCCGCCATAGCACACCTCCTGTTCCAAAGTGTAGAAATTCAACTAAGTTTGTTCCCTGACGACCACCCGAACCCCCTCTACGTGTATAACCGTTACTTTATAGCCCTTGTCGATCTGACCGGTTTCAGCCACGCAATCGACACGTTTCTCGCCGAACATTACCGCGCCGACGGGGCGTAAATCGGTTATGGTTTCGCCGGTTTGTCCGAGGAGTTTATCGAGCTTGCCGGCGTCGGGAATACTTCCGCCGGGCATGGCCCGTTGAGCCTTTCTGATAGCTACCCGCTTGCCGATCCAGGTATCGGGCCAAATTCTCACCAGAGCGAGGATGAAAACCGGCAGAGCGGCAGCGGTGACAACGGTAACTATAAAGCCCAGCCACGGACTGACCAGAAAACATTCGACGATTCCGAAGATCAGGCTTGCCGCCGCGGCAATGGTCAAGACGCCCTGGCTGGGGATAAACAATTCCAACACTATCAATCCGCCGGCCAATATGAAGGCAGTTATAATCAGCAAGGCTCTACCCATAGCAGCTACCAATCATCCTCGGAGGTTTCAGAAGCGGATATTCAATTAGACCTTACTGCGGACCACGATTCTATTGCCTTCTCGTCGGACAACCTCGATCTGGGTGCCAGCGTCGATGAGTTCGCCTTCGGTAACCACGTCCACGGTGGTCTGGCCCATGCGGACCTGCCCGGCAGGATGTAAGGGCCCCAGGGCCACGCCCACCTGTCCTACCTCTACCCCCGGGGCGAGGTCCGGCGGTCGGGGAGCGTCTTCACCCGTAGCCGCCGGGGCTGCAGCCAACACCAGCCTACCAACCTTGGGGATGCGAGGCAAGTACTTGACCAAGATAATAACCCCAACGATAAATGCAAAGAATCCGATGGTCAGCGAAATCACATAGTGCAGGAACATATCCCAAGCTACATCCGTCCGCGGAAAGGGGAATTTGCCCGGATCCTTGGGCATGACCATAGCCAGCATACCAACCACCACGCAAATTATCCCAGCCACCCCGGCAACACCAAAGCCGGGCAAGACCAGCACCTCCACCAGCAGGAGCATAACGCCGACGACAAACAGAGCCATGGTCCACCACTCGGCAATGCCGGCCATGTGCTTGCTGCCGAAAACGGTGGCGAAGCAGACAAGGGCCACTACCTCCGGGACCCCGAAACCCGGCGTGTTCAAGGCTACATAGAGGGCCAACAGACCCACACCCGTCAATAGACCGGTCATGGCCATGCTGTTGAGGAAACCTACCACCAGCTCCCCCCAATCCCATCGCCAAGTCTCCCAGGTGCTCACACCCAGATAGGCCTGAGCTTCCTGCTCGCTTTTGACGATAGCTTTGGCAAAACCGTACTCTTTAGCCTCGGTTTCAGTCATGGTCAGCAGTTGTTTCGAGTTGACCACAGTCTTGAGATACTTCCATTGCCTGCCTTGCAATTTCTTGCCTTCTGTGGGCAACACCTTGCCCAGCTCTTCAACGCGCGGATCGTAATCACTCAACAATCTGACATCGCGCTTATTCACGTACCTGATTTCGCCGGTCTGCACGTGCTGGATTTTATAGACGCTGATATCCATACTAACCATAGACTGAGCCAAAAGCTTGTTGTATCCATTGCGCCGGGCCGAGTCGCGAAATTCGGCGCGCACCGGACTCTCGGCCTTTTCGCGCTCGGTTCCTTTGAGCTCGCCCTGCATGATAATCGGAGCGCAGTCGCCTATCTCTCCGCGATCTCTTATGATGATTTCGTTACAGGCCAGGGCAATTAGTGCCCCTGCTGAGTAAGCAGTCTTGTCGACGTATGCCAGAGTGTGGATATTCTCGGCGGACTTGATGGTTTCCGAGATCTTCAAGGCGGGCATCAGAAGACCGCCCGTGGTGTCCAGCCGGATTACGACGACGTCCACACCTTCATTTTGGGCCCGCTCTATGCGCTGCTTGACGGCTCGGGCGGTGATGCCGTTAATCTCCCCCTCTATGGGGACGACCACCACCCGTTTTGGAGCGGGCTCTGGCTCGTCGCTAAGCACTTGGCCAAAGGCCAAAGCTGCTAAAGACAGTCCGAGGATCGTAAGTCCCATGGTCCTGAGCATTTCGCTTGTCCCCTTAGGCGAAGGTACAGATTCAGAAAAGATTGGCTTCTCGCCAATTATACCTGCCTTGACCGGCTAAACAATGCTGCTAGCCGGAAATCATAAAAAAGTTCGCCGCCAACAGTTGAGCATTTGTCGGCTAACCAACTGAGCCGGGCTGGCATCCTTTGGCCAACAGAGCCGCGAAGAAGGCGGACAACCAAATTTACACATCAGGCGAAAAGAACATAACCCATTAGTATAAAAGTTGTTATGCGCAACAAGACACCTGGTGAATGGGATTTTTCCGCATTGGTGTAGCTCAAGGCCCAAAACAAACGTATAATAGTTGGAGGATACGGATAAGAATTTAGCGTCCGATAATTCAAGCCATGTCCAGATTCAACCATGTTCGCTTGAGCCAACTGGTCTACCAACTGCGGCTGGGGCCGAAGGACCTTCGCCGTCGCCAGATCGAACGGGCCGAGGACCTTTTGGCCGACATCGACGAGGCCAAGGAGTACCCCTTTGAGTTTGTCTATCATCGGATCACCGCCACGCAGACGCCTCAAAGCCGGCGGACCGCCAAGCCGCAAATGCTCCCCGGTCGGACCCTCTTGGCTGACGTATCGTCTCTGATCCTGATACTGTCGAACTCACTGAGCCTCAAATTATCTGATCTGCAGGAAGAGGCAACCCCCCTGGAAGACTTGGCCGCTGAGTATAATGTTTCGACCAAGACCATTTCTCGCTGGCGAGAGCGTGGTCTGGCTGCCAGAAAAGTTGTCTTTCCCGACGGCCGGCGAAGGCTGGTTTTTCTTTCCAGCTCACTGCGGCGGTTCAGAGCCCGGCACGAGCAAATGGTAACCGAGTCGTCCAGCTTCCAAAGACTGCCTGCCGAGCAGCGAAAGGAAATTATAAACGAAGGGCGCCAGCTATCCCGGCACAGCACGTCGAGTCCTTATCAAGTTTGCGTTCGTTTGGCGCGGGATCACAGCCGAGCCGTGGAAACCATACGCTCCATCCTGCGCCAGCACGACAAGGCTCATCCGGCTCGGGCGGTATTCCCCGGGGCCACTGCCCGGCTGAGCAAGGAACAAAAGTCCAGACTTTTCGAAGCCTTCCAGCAGCACACCACGGTGCCCGAGCTGGCCAAGAGGTTTCGCAGGAGCCGTTCGAGTATTTATCGAATGATCAACGAAATCCGGTCCAGAACTCTGCTGGGCCAGAGCATCGAGTACATATACAGCCCTGTGTTTGATTTGCCGGGTTTCGCCGAGCAAATCGCCTCCGAGAGTCGGCCCGGCAAAGCCCCGGCTCCAACCGAAGAGCTGCATAGCGAAGAACCCCTGCCCGAATACCTCCGGCGGCTCGGCGAAGTGCCTCTGCTGAGCCTCCAAGAGGAGTTGCGACTGTTCAGACGTTACAACTACTGCAAATTCCAGGCCGACGTTCTGCGCCGGGGTTTGGGGCCATATCAAAACCCCACGCGGTTAATCGAGAAGATAGAGTCGCTGGTCAGTGAAGCCACTAAGTCGAAGAACGCAATCATCAGGGCCAACCTTCGTTTGGTGGTGGGCATTGCCAAGCGGCACATCGGACCCCAGGCCGGACTGTTCGAATTGATCAGCGACGGCAACATCGCCCTGATGCGGGCGGTGGAAAAGTTCGATTACAGCCGGCGCTACCGTTTCAGCACTTACGCGACCTGGGCGATTTCGCGGGATTACGCCCGGACCATTCCGGAAGCAAATTATCAATTGCTCCATTACATTACCGGACGGGCGGAAATGCTGGACGTAGCAGCCGACGGCCGGGGTGAGGGTGAACTGCTCCGGCCGGAAGTGCTGGCCCAGAAAGACCTGCTCCTGGATATCCTCCACGGCCTTGAGCCCAGGGAAAGGCATATACTCACAGCCCATTTCGGGCTGGATGAACGCGAGAAACCGCAGAGCCTCGAAGCCATCGGAAGGTCGCTGGGCTTAAGCAAAGAACGCACCCGTCAAATCGAGCACCGGGCCCTGGGCAAACTCCGCCAGCTGCTGGTTCCCCACAAAGGGAATCAGCACTAGCGGTGTAATCTGGCCTGGCCTTGCCAATACGGGTCGGCGGTGATAGAATCCAAAAGGTGAATTGGTCCAGCAAGAGTCTCTGAGGTTTTTTGCGGGAGTTCTTTAGATGACCCAGTTGTCAGCCGCCAAGACTGGAGAAATAACCGCCCAGATGAAGCGCGTGGCCCAGGGCGAGGGGCAAAACCCGGAATTCATCCGGGCCGAAATCGCAGCCGGTCGATTAGTGATTCCAGCCAATCCCAAGCACTTGGCAGGCAAACTCGACCCTGTGGGCATTGGCCGGGACCTGCGGACGAAGATCAATGCCAACATCGGCGTCTCGCAGATCTCCTCCGATGCGGCAAACGAGTTGGCCAAACTGTGCGTAGCCGTAAAGTTCGGAGCCGATACGGTGATGGATTTGTCCGTAGGTTCGGACCTGGACGCAATCCGCAGGCGACTGCTCGACAATTCGACCGTGCCGCTGGGGACGGTGCCTATCTACCAGGCGGCCCAGGAAAACCCCGACGAGTTTGAGAGGATCGACTTCGGCCAGATGATGCAAATCTGCCGGAGGCAAGCCGAGCAGGGCGTGGACTTTTTCACCATCCACGCGGGGATTCTGCGGGAGCACTTACCCCTGGCCCAAAAGCGTTTGGCCGGCATTGTCTCGCGAGGCGGGGCGTTATTAGCCAAATGGATGCTGTCAAAGGACAGGGAAAACCCTTTCTACGAGCACTTCGACGAGCTGTGCGGCTTATTGGCCGAGTATGACGTAACCATTAGCCTGGGCGACGCCCTGCGGCCGGGCTGCCTGGCTGATGCCACTGACGAGGCCCAGTTAGCTGAGCTGCGGACCATCGGCCAGCTGACTGCCCGAGCCCAGGAGCTCGGTGTGCAGGTCATTGTCGAAGGCCCCGGGCACATTCCCTTCGACCAGATCGAGCGGAACATGAAACTGCAGGCCGAGATCTGCAATGGGGCCCCGTTTTATGTGCTCGGCCCGGTGGTCACCGACATCGCCCCCGGCTACGACCATATCACCTCAGCTATTGGAGCCACAGCCGCTGCTTTTTACGGGGCGGCGTTCCTCTGCTACGTAACCCCGGTTGAGCACCTCTGCCTGCCCAACATCGAAGACGTCAAACAGGGGGTGATAGTATATCGCATCGCCGCCCATGCCGCAGACGTGGCCCGCGGCCTGCCCGGCGCCCGCCGGGCTGACGATGCCATTTCAAGTGCCCGGGCCGAGCTGGACTGGCAAAAGCAATTTGAATTATCAATCGACCCGGAGTTGGCCCGCAGCCTGCACGGGCGCGATCTGCCCGAAGGTGCCAACTACTGCGGAATGTGCGGGCAGGATTTCTGCCCCCTGCGGCTCAACAAAGAAATTCACTCCAGTCCCACTACCGGCTGAGTTGCCGGGATAATGCCCTGCTGTTTTATTCTTCTTCCTGGTCTTGCTCACTGTGCTCTTGGTCCCGACCGGTCTGCTGGTCGAGAAAATCCTCAAGCTCTTTGTTTCTCTGATCGATCGGAGCCAACTGCTCCTTTACACGCTCGATGGTCGGCTTTCGAGTGCCCTCTTGGTCGGGGGAACTCGGCGGGCTATATATCTGCAAGACCGAGGGCAGGTAGAGGGCCATCAGTAGAGCGATAATGGCCAGCACGATCAGCAGCACAATCAAGGTCCAGCCGCCGGGCTGTTTGGTCGATATTGTGGGATTTTCCGGCATAGTATCACCTCCACAATGACCGATTCTTAGCGTCCAGGTCGTTTTACTCTCGCCAAGGCCATCTATATTCTATCAGGCAAAGCCCAGAGGGTCCAAGGACAAAACAAGCTCGCAGCGTGGCTGGGCGGATTTGCATTTGCTACGCTGGCGAGTCGGCTATATACTTATCCGCTGCAATAAAGGCTAAGTACAACGGCTTGGCGAGCTGATGTTTTTTTTGATTAGACCACCTGTGCATTAGATGGAAGGAGACTTGCCGTGGCTTTGAGAAGTAGCAATCACCGCACCAGGCATCTGTTCACCTCCGAATCGGTGACCATGGGTCATCCGGACAAGATTGCCGACCAGATTTCCGATGCCGTTCTGGACGCCATGATCGCCCAGGACAAATACAGCCGAGTGGCTTGTGAGACCATGGTCAAAAACTCCATGGTCCTGGTGGCGGGGGAGATTACCTCCAAGGCCAAGGTCTTCATTCCAGACATAGTTCGCCAAACCATAAAGGAAATCGGCTACACCGACCCAGCCATGGGCTTCGACTACCAGAGTTGCGCGGTTATGACCAATATCGACAAGCAGTCGGCGGACATTTCTCAGGGGGTAACCGCCGGTGAGGGTCTACACACCGAGCAAGGAGCGGGGGACCAGGGAATCATGTTCGGCTTTGCCTGCCGGGAGACGTCGACCTTGATGCCTCTGCCCATATACCTTGCTCATCGGCTGGTGGAAAGGCTGGCCACGATGCGTCAGAATCGCAAGCTGCCCTGGCTGCGCCCGGACGGCAAGAGCCAGGTTACCGTGGAATACCAAAATGAAAAACCTCTCCGCGTGCATACGGTGGTCGTCAGCACCCAGCACGCCCCCAACATCACCCACGCCAAGATGCGCCGGGAGATAATCGAGAAGATTATCAAGCGGGTGATCCCAGCTCGGCTGCTGGATAAGGACACCATCTACCACGTGAACCCCACGGGGAAGTTTGTCATCGGCGGTCCACACGGTGATTGCGGGCTGACCGGGCGAAAAATCATCGTGGATAC
>DAOVKO010000015.1 GCA_030631725.1 Actinomycetes bacterium
AATGGATAGATGAGATCCCTGGGATTGCGGAAATCTCGGCTGTGTCGATTCTGGCCAGGGTCGGGCCCATTGAAAGGTTTGACAGTCCTGAAGAGCTGATCTCGTTTGCCGGCCTGGCCCCGGGGATTCAACAGTCTGATGGCTCCAAGCGTGAGGGGCGCATTGGTGGTGGTGGAACAGATAAGCATTTGCGTCACTATCTAATCGAAGCGACTTTTTGGGCGCGAAGGGTTCCGCGTTACTTCAAGACCTATGAACGTATGTTAGATAAACGTGGCCCTAAGATTGCCCGAGTGGTTGTAGCCAGGATGATGCTGCGAAGCATTCACAAGATGTTGCAGGCTCAGGTTCGCTTCAATCGCCTGCGGGTAGCCTGAGAGTAACGGCAAACAATCAAGAAGGAGGTTGTTCAGGCAAAAGAAAACAACAACAAATCGGTTCCCATAACGTTTGGCGGATATGGCACGGTGAACGTCATTCCGACCTTTAGGACTTGATCCTACTCCCGGAGAATACACACCGTGTTTGGCGAACCATTTTCGGGCTTTGACCCGCTATAGAAGGATGAACCGCTCGACGTAAAAAGTGGAGCCGATGTTTTACGGAAAATTCTTGTTGACAGATCGTCTTTATTCATAGAAGGTTGGAGGGGTATCTTATTTTTTCGATTATTCGACATTAGTCGAATTGTATTACTCTCATATAATTCTGTCAAGTCCCTGATTTGATTTCTTAGATTGAAAAAACAGGTGTTCCGGGAGGATTTTAGTGCCAATACGAAAGATGGGTTTTTCTCAGAGTGGACCGATTCTCATGCCCTGCAAAAGTTGCTGTAGGGCCTTGCTGGACAAACGCTTACAATAAGGCGCGTATTACCGCTGACTTTGGCCCGTTCAAGACCGAATCTGTAGCGGCGGAGTTCTCACTGTAGGGAAGTTTCCAGTTATAGGCACTCAGCCGCTGGGCCCAGAGGAGTTGCGAACCTAGTTTCCGTCGATTTGCTTGAGTTTTTCGTCCAGCTCCGCCAAAGGGAAGCCCTCGGCGCGGACAATATGCTGTCGATCGGTCAGGATAAGCCAAGGCAGACTACGGACGCCCCAGGCAGCACACGTTTTTTCTACAGCATCAGCTGGAATTTGGCCGACAGGCAATTCTATGTTGGAATCCTTCAGCCATTGTTTAAGCTTTTCGGATTCCACCGCCGAAGCGTGAACTGCAACTACAACTACGTTTTTCTTGGCCAGACTGTCAGTTATCTTCGCTAGCTCTTTGATGCAACGCCTTGACGGCCGTTGCTCCATGTCCCAGAAACAAACCGCAATCCTCTTGTTTTTGACTTGCTTGGCCTTAATATCGGCTCTTAGGTCCTTCAACAACGGTAGAGTTTTGTCCAGCAATGAAACGTACTTTTCATGGACTCCCCGTTGTCCTAGAACAATCTTCACCTTCTCATCCCCTCCCTGAGCGTCGAGAAAGCCCGGACCACCAGGTTTACCTGGATCTCCATATCCCGCCTGAAGCCGGAGAGGACCTCTGCATACTCGACCGAAAAAGAACTCTCCATTTGCGTTGGTCACAGTTTGCCCGCTGGGCTGGCCGCTGCCACCACGTGGCCCGCTCAAATGGATCATTTTGCCTGGAACAGGATTACCTTTATGATCAATGACAACACCTGAAATCGACAGATTCGCTGGTTCTAAGACAAAAGTCCTGTCTTCACATCGCTGTTCGGACGTCTCCGTCAAAGAGAATCGTTTGTATTCCAAGGGGGCATATCCGCTGGCATTAACGTTGATTCGGTACTCAATTCCTTCTACTGCTGCGGGTATTGACGATATCTGGTAGTGACCTTGGGCATTAGTGGTCACCTCTGCTCCGATCCGTGTAAGCCATCGCGGCAAACTGGCGGCCAGTTGGACACGGGCTGCTGGAATCGGCACGCCATCGGGATCGGTTACCTGTCCAGCTAATAGCAAACCAGGACGCAGCACAATATTAAGGGGCTTGGATTCGTCTTTGATTTCGACGATTGCCGCGAGGTTGCGTTGTGCATGTTGGGCTAAGACGTATTTCCGAGGCGGACTATTTGCTCCTCGCCAAGAGACCTTGAACTTCCCTCTTGCATCGGTCTGATCCGCACCGTTGCTGACAGGCAGTACATCAACCAATACGTTGTGCACTGGTCGGCCGGTCTTATCTTCTACCGTACCCGAGATCAGAGGATCGCGGTCCAACAGGATCTCCAGCCGTGAGGTCTTGCCCTTGGCTGCGGTTAGTGGCAGATTCGAGCGGAAAATCGAATACCCCCAACCGCCAGCAGAAACTTGGCACACTCCTAGTGGTGCTCGAAGGCGGACCTGCCCATCGGACCCCGTTCGGCCAGATCTATAGAAACCAGGATGCCTACCAAAGCTTGCTTCTTGCGACACTGAAAACCAGACACCACCGAGTGGCTGCTTGCTGGCCGCATCTTGAACGGCCAACTCAATAATTCTTCCTCTGTTGACTTTGACAATGACGTTTTCTGTAGTTTGGCCGGCTCGGCACACCACCTTGCTATCACCGCCTACCCATTCAGCCATTCCTTCTTCAGGCGAGACCACCTGCACAGAATATGTATCAGCCAGCAAGCCTTGGAAACAGAACCCTCCGTCTTCTCCGGAGGCTATCAGTTCAGGGCTATAATAATTCGCTTGACCTCGATCTGCCCGGGCGAGCAGTCGAATGCCCGGCACGCCTTTGCCGATCGTGTCTACAACCTGTCCCTCGATCCTTGCTTCCGGGGGCATAACGATTCGGATATCCCTCCGTTCTGCGGGGAACTGTCTGCCAGGGTGACTATCCCAGGTTTGGCATGTCCAGAAAGATGCCCGACCAGGGAACTCAACCCAGAAGTCCGCACTTGCATCGCGGGGAATGTTGTTGAAACTGAATCTGCCTTTGGCGTCGGTTCTTGTGCTGAACCAATCCTCGGGAATGTGGAACGGCAAGCCATTGAGGCGTTCACGGGCCAAACAGACGCGTATGTTGGCCCCACTAATTGCCCTGCCAGTTTCATCGACCACCGTGCCAGCCAGTACGCAAGGTCTCTGCAGCACGATCGTGGCATTCAGCCCAAGGGTTCTCCGATCCAGACGTTCCCAGCCCAGTGCCAGCCCTTCTTTGCGGGCCACGACAATCTTGTCGTCACCCTTTTTGCCTAGAAGCCATTTCATAACCTCTGGAAGCAGCGTTATCGGCACCGAGAACGCGGTTTTTCGAGGTTATGAAAGGAGTTCTAAGTTGACAAGTGGCCTGCTCCCCGAATCTTGATCCAACTGCTATGAGAGTTTAACCTGGAATTTTGGTGTTTATTGGTTGTTTTTGAAAGGGTTAGACTTATGAAGAAGAAACACAGTGGGCCACAGATTGTGGCCAAGCTACGGCAGGCTGATGTTCTGATCGGCCAAGGCAAGAGTGTTCCGGAGGTTTGCAAGGAGATCGAAGTCAGCCAACAGACCTACTACCGCTGGCGACAGAAATACGGCGGTATGAGCCCCGAGATGATCAAGCAGCTGCGGTTGCTGCAGAAGGAAAACGGCCGGCTCAGGAGGGTGGTGGCGGATCAGGCCTTGGACATGACCATCCTGAAAGAAGCGGCCGAGGGAAACTTCTGAGCCCAGCTAGACGACGACGTCTGGTAGATCAGGCGTGTCGTAAGCTGGGCGTATCCAAGCGTAAGGCCTGCAAGGCTCTGGGTCAGGCCCGCAGCACTCAGCGGTATGAGTGTAAACAGCCGCAAAAGGATCGGCTGATAATCAAGGATATCCTGAGCTTCTCCGTGAAGCATCCTCGCTATGGATATCGCCGGATCACGGTCCTGCTGCGAGAAGACGGCTGGCGGGTGAACTTCAAGCGGGTGTATCGGCTTTGGTGCCAGGAAGGGCGGAAAGTACATAGAAAACAGCAGAAACGGCGTAGATTGGGCACCAGCGAGAACAGTTGTGATCGCCGCCGACCGGAACATCGTGATCATGTGTGGAGCTATGATCTACTATCTGAACGTCTAGAGAATGGCCGGCGAGTACGGCTGTTGACGGTGATGGATGAATATACTAGGGAGTGTTTGGCAATTGATGTAGCTCGGAATTTCAAAGGCGAAGATGTGAAAGAAGTGTTAGGATATCTTTTTGCGGTTCGGGGATGCCCGATGCATATTCGCAGCGACAACGGTCCGGAGTTCGTAGCTCAGGTGGTGAGGAACTATCTGCGAGATTCGGGCGTAAAGACCCTGTTTATTGAACCGGGCAGTCCCTGGGAGAATGGTTACATTGAGTCATTCAACGGCAAGTTGCGGGACGAGTTACTGGATCGGGAGTTGTTTTTGCATACTGACGAAGTTCGTTATGTTGTAGATCGCTGGCGGATGGACTATAATCACTATCGGCCGCACAGTTCGCTGGGATATATGAGCCCGGCGGCGTTTGCGGCGACGTGTGGCTCTCCAGGTTCGGCTTCGCCTCACCCTCCGAGCCACACGTATCAAAACGTGGATACTCTCATAAAGGGTGGTACATAATTTGGGGGCAGGTCATGTTCCGTTTTGGGTAGATTAGGAATCTGGATTTGCTGAATATACTCGGGAAAGCGGGATTTATTCTTGTCCCACCATCGCCGCCACCATGGGCCGTCGTGATAGGGACTAAACTCAACCCCAGTAACAGGGCCCAGGGTCACACTATTGCTCAGAGCAAAATAGCCTATTCCATAGATGGTATCATAAGAATTGTCCGCATCGATAATGCCGATTAGCGTTGGAATGGCGTATGGATGGCGAAATTCCCCAATTTTGTGAGCAAGTTTTTTGACTTGCCGCAAGTTGCCCTTTTTAAACTCTTCGACTATTTCCCGAAGTTGTTCTTCCACAAAAGGACGTCGGCGAAGTTGATTTGAAGGAATGACTTCCTCTATTTCAAGATCACCGTATTTCTTATACCACTGCGAGTAGGCTTCCGATTTTTTGGTAAAATCTTCGAGGGCATATTCCCTTATATATGTGGCTGCATACTGCCTCACTTTTTCGTCTTTATCAGACATTCCCAAATGGAGTACCCTAAGGACATATGGATGTTTCTTCGGCCGAAGTCTTTTGCTGAACTGAAAGGCCTTTAGTAGGCCAGTTTTGACTTTGTAGTCCGTCAATTCCGGCCATGCGGCTGTCACCACCTCCATACCGAAATCCGGCTCTAGTGTCACTAGTTCAGGGCCGACCTTGAAAGCCGCCTCCTTATGGCCTTCCAATCCTTTCAGCCGCTCGACCCATTGTTCAAAGGAAAGCGGTTTATCTGCCCCCCAGGTACCGCGGGCAACAAAAATCGCCGCCAGAACTACTATCACTCCTATTTTAGGAAATTGCTTGATCACGACGTTCTCCCTTATATGCGAAAGCACTTAAGCGTTATTCCATCCCACCATTCTACCCCAACCAGCTGGCAGCTTCCATCATAGCCCTCCGCTCGGCGTTGAGGAACGGGGGAGGCTCTGCAGCTATCGTAGCGGAGAAGACGAGGGAATACATAATATAATAAGCGGGACGAACTTCTTGGGAGGTACATCCCTCAAGGATTAATCTTGAGGATTCTCCTTGCTTTCGCTCAAGGCATTTATCTCTAGCCGGAGTTGCTTGATCTCCTTGAGAATGCCGAGTTTGGTATCCAACTGCCAGTACCACAGCAATATCATAAATCCTCCAATGGCTCCGACCAGAGCGGTGAAGAGAGCCCAGGTCACATACCAGCCGGTATTGTATTTTATCCCGAGCGCCCCATAGACTGTGATTGCCACGGCAGCCACGAAAGCTCAAAATAGCCGTAGCCGCCCCCGAGCGGATCACCAAGCTGGAAGTAGTCAGAAACGGTAAAGTCATAGCGGACCTGGCCAACGGCAAATGGTTCGTGGAAAAAACAATCATCGATAAACAGCCGATCCCCAAAGGGGCGTTCTATTACCTGCGGGCCACTACCGAGCGAACGGACTTTGCCTGGTCCAGTCCGATCTGGGTGGACATCCGAAAGGCGAATTAACTTTCATTGCCATCACAAGCTAGTTCTGTATTTCTTTCTGTGCGCAGGCTGCTATCTGTGGCTAATCCTTCTGCCTTTCACCACATCTTGTCTTCGGCGTATGGGCCGATGGGGCCTTTGCGTTTGGGCTTGGGGACGGCGTCGATAATGGGAGCGGCAACGGTGATGTCGTCCTTTGTTGCTATGCGGATGTTTCGCCTTAACAACACCCCGGCGGCGGAGGTTAGAAGGTGCTTCGAGGAGTTGGGGCTGCGGGGGGTGAAGATGCTGCCGATCTTCGCAGAGCTTCCTCCGGATGACCGAAAGTACTATCCTATCTACGAGGTTGCTCAGGATCTGAAACTTCCTGTGCTGCTGCACATGGGTGCTCACTTCTTACGAAAGTTGCCCCTTAAGTGCAGCCAACCGTTGGACCTGGAAGATGTGGCCCTGAATTTCCCCGAGCTGACGATAATCATCGCCCATTTGGCCCATCCCTGGGTAGCCGATACGATGGTGCTGATTCGCAAACATCCGAACCTGTACGCGGACACCAGTGGCCTGGCGGATTTTCGGCCGTACACTTCTCTGTATCAGGGTCTGGCCTACGCTATGGAATATCAAGTCCTGGATAAGCTGCTTTTCGGGACCGATTGGCCGCTGATTAGCCCCGCCGAGGAAATACAGCGGCTCAAAGGGATAAACAAATACGCCGAGGGGACTAATCTGCCGCGTATACCTGATGAAGCCATACTGAATATCATAGAGAAAAACGCTGAACGAGCGCTACAGCTTGGCCAATAGTCGTATCCATCAGCCCTGCGGGCCGGGTTGTTCGCAGCAGTGCGTCTGTCCACTTCCCGCAAGAGGGCCGCTCCGGCATCGGAAGTAAGTTTTCCGCCCTGGAAATCAGCCTGAATTTTCTTTCGTCCCAGACTTGAAAAAACAAGTGGTAATCCGTTACACTCTGTCATGTCGATGGCCTTACATAAAGGGGATTTATAGTTGACGTTGGTCAGGCGCGGTTGTATTATCGCATTTGCCATGACCCCGGCATGTCAAAAAGGTATTTCCAACATAAGGATGGTCGCTACGCGGCTGAATAGATCTATTCAATAAACCATGCCCCCGCTAATAGTAAGAACACGGCCCAAATCTGCGTTGTATCTTGATCGTCGACGTCCCGTAGATGCACGAGTGAGAGATCTGCTCGGGCGGATGACGCTGGAAGAAAAGATGAGACAGATGGGCTATGCGGATTGCGCCCAGTTTGCCGAGAACGGCAAGTTTTCCGCCGAGCCGGCCAAGAAGTTCTTCAAGGGTCTGGGAGTTGGTGGCCTACAGGATCCCCGAATGGCCCCGAAGATCGCGGCCAAGTTCGTCAACGCCATCCAGAAGTTTCTGATCAAGAACACACGTCTGGGAATTCCCGCGTTGGTAACCTCGGAATGTCTTCACGGTCACATGTCGACCGGGGCAACGATTTTCCCACAGGCCATCGCCCTTGCCAGCAGCTGGAATACCGATCTGGTTAAGAAGGTAGCTACAACTGCTGCCAGGGAGGCCCGGGCGGTGGGCGTTTGCCAGGCGTTCTCACCGGATCTCGATTTAGCCAGAGATCCCCGCTGGGGCCGAGTTGAAGAGACTTATGGCGAAGACCCTCATCTAGTCGGCCGCATGGGGGTCGCCTATGTCAAGGGGCTCCAGGGAACCGGGCCGAAGATTGGCCCGGAGCACTTGGTGGCCACTTTGAAGCACTTCGCAGCCCACGGCAGCCCGCAGGGCGGCCTCAACGCAGGGCCTGTAGCCGGCGGTGAAAGGGAACTAAGAGACACTTACCTCGAACCATTCAGGGCAGCCGTGACCGAGGCGGGCGCCTTATCGGTAATGCCGGCCTACAGCGAGTTTGATGGCATCCCCTGTTCAGTATCGAAGTTTTTGCTAAGAAAGATTCTCCGCCAAGAGTGGGGTTTCCGAGGCTACACCTTCGCGGATTACGGCGCGATCCAGATGCTCTATTCAGCCCACAAGACGGCTGCCAGTATCGCCGAAGCGGGAAGACAGGCAGTGGAGGCCGGCTTAGACATGGAGACCCCCAGCATCTTCGCTTACGGAGAAGGGTTGCTGCGCTTGGTTAAAACCGGCAAAGTCTCGCTCGATCTGATCGACCAGGCGGTGTCCAATATCCTGAGGGTCAAGTTCCTGACAGGGCTGTTTGAGAATCCATTCACAGAGCCCAAAGGCGCCTTTGAGATTGTTAACCATCCCAGACATCGCAAGCTCAGCCGGCGGGCTGGGCGGGAATCGATAATCCTCCTGAAGAATAAGGGCAATTTGTTGCCTCTGGACAAAAACATCAAATCTGTGGCAGTGATTGGGCCAAACGCCGATGCAGCCGAGCTGGGCGACTATTGCATCCCCAAATCCTCTGCAGTCACAGCGCTTGAAGGCATACGCAAAGCGGTGTCGCGACGGACCAAGGTTAGCTACGCCTGCGGTTGTGGGCTTTTCGAACTTGCCAAAGATGGATTTGCCGCAGCAGTAAAGGCTGCCAAAGAATCAGAGGTGGCCATCATTTTTGTTGGCGAATCGAGCATGAGCCTAGGCGGCGTCGGCTGGGTGATCAGCGGCAAGAAAACTCCACCCTCGCTATGCGGCGAGGGCTACGACCGCGCCGATCTCAACTTGCCCGGCGTTCAGCAGAAGCTGGTCGAGGCCGTCGCCGCCACGGGAACCCCCACGGTAGTTGTGCTGATCAACGGTCGGCCGCTGAGCATCTGTTGGATAGCCGAGCACATACCGGCCATACTGGAGGCCTGGTATCCTGGTGAAGAAGGCGGCCATGCCCTGGCGGACATTATATTCGGCAAGGTCAACCCCTCGGGGAAACTGCCGATTTCCTTTCCCCGCTCGGTCGGTCATGTTCAGAGCTACTACAATCATAAGCCCACAGCCAGGGGTCATTACCACAAACCAGGCCGGCCGGGCAAGCCCGGACGCGATTATGTTTTCTCGAAAACTTCTCCTCTCTTCGATTTTGGGCACGGCCTCAGTTACACCCGGTTTAGATACTCTAACCTCCGTGTGAGGCCCACGAAGGTCACTTCAGCAGGTCGAGTTGAAGTCAAGGTAGACGTGGCAAATACCGGACGGGTTGCGGGCAAAGAAGTTGTTCAGTTGTACATAAATGACCTGGTCAGTACCACTACTACGCCGGTCAAGGCCCTGCGAGGTTTCAGGAAAATTAATTTAAAACCCAACCAGAAACAGACGGTTCATTTTACCCTGACAAGCGATGACCTTTCGCTTCTGAACGAGCATATGCGGCGCGTGGTGGAACCCGGAAAGTTTGAAGTAATGGTAGGCGGACTGAAGAAACGCTTCGAGGCAATCTGAGCCAACAACTATCACTGGGCAGGAAGGACAAGCCCCCGCGTTCGGCTGGATAAGGTAAGGAGTAAAAAAGATGATACATTTTGGAATGTGTGGTTGCGGGGGGTTTATAGAAAGGGCAGTCTTGCCCATGATGCAGGATGTAGAGAATGCAAAGGCCATTGCCGCCTTTGACGTAGATAGAGGGCGTCTGGACAAAGTTTGCAAAGAGTTTGATATTAGCCAGGCGTGCAATACATTCCAAGAGCTGCTTAATGCAGAGGGAGTAGATGTTATATATGTTGCCAGTCCTAATGTGTTTCATAAGGAGCATACCATCTTAGCTGCGGAGGCAGGCAAACACGTATTTTGTCAGAAACCGATGGGTATGAATGCCGCCGAATGCCGTGAAATGATCGAGGCCTGCCGCAGTAAGGGGGTTAAACTTGGCATTGGATTTTGTTATCCGTTCGGTGGAGCTCAACAGCGAGCAAAGGAGTTAATCAAAGAGGGCGCGATAGGACAGGTATCTTACCTGCATCTATCTTTCAATTTAGGTGGTTATAATCCGGATACAGTAGGCTGGAGATGTGACCCTAAGCTAAGCGGCGGCGGGCCCATGATGGATTTAGCCCCGCACCTGATCAATCTTGCCTGTTTTTTTCTGGATGATAAGGTTGAGTCGGTCATGGCTTACGTCCGGCCGGAAAAGACCGAAACAGAGATAGAAACCGATGTAACAGCCCTGCTTGAGTTTTCAGGCGGAGCCCGGGCATGTGTAGACACATCCTTTGTCCGTGGCAATAAACACAACTATACAATTGTCGGGACTGAAGGTGAAATTCGTGCCGCTGGAACCATGGCCTGGCGTTCGGGCGGCGAAGTGATTTTACAAGCGGAAGGGCAAGAGCAAAATATATCTTTTTCGAATATTGAACACATTGAACAGGAGGTCCGTCTCTATTGCCGTGCTGTTGAAAGAAACGAGGATCCGCCTGTTTCAGGAGAAGCTGGGCTGCACGCCCAGGCTGTAATAGATGCCATCTATGAGTCCGGGAGTACAGGCAAGCGTTGTGCGGTCACAAATTGAATGATAAATGTACAGAGTTAAGAATGCCTAAGCTAGATATATATGAACGTACGATGGTGGATGTTCTTAGGCACTCTAACAAAACCTGACGCGGCCGCGACGCCTGGAACTTTGGTTGCCGCCTAGAAGCGAGGAGGATACGATGCAGGTAGCATCATTGACGACGAGCGACGCCGGCGGCGGGCAAAAGGACGGCGCGGCACCCCGCGGTCTTCCGCTTGGAACGAGACGGTCAGGGCGTCGATGAAACACCTGTCCGGTTCGGTTTTCGCAGCCTCAGCAGCAAAGACGGAAAACTCCGACTCAACGGTCAGCCGTACTACCTGCGTGGATTTAGCATCGCCCGGCCGGATCCGCTGATCGGTATGCTGCCTTGTGAGAAAGAGGTCTGGGTCAAACGCTTTGCTCTGGCGAAGGGCTACGGTTTTAATCACCTCCGGTGGCATTCGACGACGCCACCGCGGGCTGCTTTTGAGGCCGCCGACCAGGTGGGTATATTCATCCAGGCCGAGCTGCCAGTATGCTGCGCGGAGTATCTGCTGCCCAATCGTGCCTTACTTCGAGAGGAACTAGCCCGGGCCTTACAGACCTATGGCCATCACCCCTCGTTCTTGGCTCTGTCATTTGGTAACGAATTCAACCTGCAGCGCGATTTTGCAGCAGAGACAGACAAAGTAGCCTTTTTCAAGACGATCGAAGAATTCTACGCCTTGGGCAAAAAATTAGCCCCGCAGATCTTCATCATGTCGAACACGGGCTACGAAGTGCACCCCTCGGACATGGCTGCCGTGAACAAGGGGGTAGCCGAGAGCATTCCGTCGGTAGAACATGAGTCGGGCGGCTATCCTAGCCCGGATATTTCATGATATTTTGGGCGGGGTTTTGTAACCTAAGAAAAGCAAATGACTTAATCGTTGCCTTCGGGCTCGATTAGACTAACACACTGTTTTGGCCGCAGGCGGTGTCCTGTAAACGATTTGAGGCAATGACTCGGAGAATAAAAAAGGGCAGGACCCTAAGAGCCTGCCCCTTTCTTATTTGCAAAAGCAGATTACTTCCTGCGCCGGCGAAGCAGAGTCAATCCACCCAGAAGGAGCAACCCCAGCGTGGCTGGCTCGGGAACCAGGTACGCCTCTTCCAGTTCGATGAAGTCCCAGTACAGGGTAGTACCCGGGGAGGCGGGCCAGTCACTGAGTACGATATCAATTGTATCGGAGGTCGGAACAAAATTGAAGATGATTCTCGACCACTCGTTCCATTTCCAGTAGTAATCCGGGGCCGAGCCGACAGTGTCTATTTCCATCGAATCGATATAGGTCCCGTCGGACTCGGTGATGGCCAGCCTGGCGCTCTGGCCGGCAGTCTCGGCTATCACCCAGGCTGAGACCGTGTAGTACATATCCGTATCCAGCCCGCTTACCTCAAATGAGGCCTCGTTGCGGCTGCTGCCTCGGACCATTTTCAAACCGTACGTGCCATGAGATGCTTGAGCATGGTCATCGTGATCGTTGTCAAAGCTGACGGAACTGTAATTGAACTGCCCTACCGTCCCGCCTGAGCCTGGTGTCAATGTCCAACCTGACGTATTCGGGTCAAATTGTGGGTTGCTTATCAGTTGGGTGTTATTGCCGTCGCCGAAATAGGAAGTATTACCTTGCGTGTAATAGTGGTCGACGAGCTTGGCGAAATAGTCCGGGGTCACGCTCTTCTCGGAACGGCTGAGCACCCAGGCCATCACACCGGGCATGGTCGAAGCGGACGAATCGTTTCTAATCTGATGGAACTGTTCGTCAAGATGTCCCCAATATCCGACGTTTGTGTTATTGTCGGCAACGAATCCACCTTGAGAGATGTACAATCCGTAAACCGTCTTGTTCAATATTCCCGGCACTTCGGTGTTGAGCTTGGGGGCAATGGCCGCGCCATGTTGGCCGAGCCAGCCATAGGACAGGTTGCTTTCGTGGATGTAAACTTCCTGCACGAGCATGTCGGCGTAGGTGTTGACGGCGTTGAGTTGGTCTGAATAGTTGGAGGGGGTCGCGCCAATCTGCTAGACGGCCGCAACGTAAATCCCCTTGTTCGGATAGTTGGTCCGCAGCATCTGAAGGGCGCTGACCGCCGTGTTGGATCTGGATGTACCGTCTGTATCCGCAGCGCGAAGCTCGTCGATGGCGATGGCGTCGTACCCGCCGGTCACTACGCTACTCTCGAAAGGCTCACGCCAGTAGTTGTATAGCTCCGTAGCGGTCGGGTCAGCATTGCTCAAGGGATGCCTGTACCGGTTGTACGCGTAAACCTTGCCCGCGGAGCGGAGTTCATTGATGAAGGTTGCGTTCGTACTGGTGCCCTCGATGACACTGAAGGGAGGAATAATCGGCTGCATGGTTGCAGTCGCCCCCGCATCGTCACTGTGTCCGTACATCATAATGAAGGGGTCCGGCACCGGTCCGGCTGCGAAGGCGTTGACCGCCAGGCCACAGACAATTCCTAAAACTGCGATAAAGAGGATTAATCGCCTAGAAAGCATTTCTCTCCTCTCTCTATAATTCCTTCAATCCACAAGAATTGTAACACAAATGGCTTGGCTGGTCAAGAATTTTTTCCCGACAGCCGTGTCAGCTGGATCAGTCTTTGCCCGGCCTCAGAAGTCTACACGCCGTCAGAAGCTGAGGTTAGAGTAAACGGCAGCAAAACACAGCAGTCAGATAATTAAGCCAAATCGGATATCGCATGAGTCTTAAATTCTGATGGCGCAATGACCTCGTTTTCTGTAGCATACGGACATCTAATGAGTTCCTTACTATCAAGGAAAGGCCATCAAGATGACATATTCTAACCAATCAGCTCTGGTGTTTTCGAATCTTGGGCGAAAGAAAATTCAGGCCGATTTTACCGGCGGCAAACTCACCTCCGATGCCGGAGCAGCCCTCTTGCGGGAAGTGGACAGACGCATTGGTCTGATCGATGCTTTGGCTGACTGCATCACCGATCCTCGCCAGCTGGCTCTACGTGGCCAACGTGCGAAGCCCGTATATGGGACACACCGAACTCGACCGACGCAACCCCGATTTCGAACTGAACTTCGTGGGTCCGAGCGAGCCCGGCGGGGCGTGGTGGAAAGAACGAAAACGCCGCATCTGGCAAACGGAATCACCCGACCTGCTCCACTGGAGCGACCCCTACCCTATCTTCCAGCCCAATGAGATCGATAACCTGGACGAATCCTTCTGCGCCATGTGCCAGACCCGCGTGGGCGATACCCTCGTCGGGTTCGTCAACCTGTTCCGCGAGTGCGAAAACACCATGCACGTTCGGCTGGCTTATTCCTACGACGGGAAGAACTGGGAGTGGGCCGACCAGCGCAACCTGTGGATGACCCCTTCGATCATGAGCGGAAAAGAATGGGACAGCGTCATGACCTATATCCTGTCGCCGCCGATTCCCGTGGGGGACGAAGACTGGTTCTACTATGGCGGAGCCAAACATCATCACGACTGGTATATGACCGGATATCTGGAAAAGCTCGACCACCCCGAAGCCGACGGTACCCTGGACCGCGTGGGCTATCACCTGGGGCTGGCCAAGCTCCGCCGGGATGGGTACGTGTCACTGGCCACCTCGCCACTGCGTGAGGGGCTTATGGTCACCCGCCCCTGTTTCATGGAAGGAAACCGCATCGTCATAAACGCTCGGGTTGAGCCCGGCGGTCAGATCGACGTGGAGGTACGGGACAAGGACGTCTGCGTTGTCGAGGGCTTCTCCCGAAAGGACTTTGACACCTTCACCGGCGACTCGATCAATCACGTCTGCACGTGGCAAGGTCGCCCAGACGCCGAGTTTCACGGTTACCATAAACTGGTCTTCTACATGAGAAAAGCCGAACTCTACTCCTTCCAGTCCACGGACGATCCCGAGAATCCTTCCTCGATCGATCCCGACCTCTCACGTAAGCTCAGCATCCGGAAGTGGGAATAGGAATGTAAGTTTTCGGGTCTATTCTGATGGACCAGCGAGAAAGAGAAGGCCTTATCAAAAACAAAAGGTTTGCAGAACAGCAAAAAGCATTAGCCCTACGTGAGGCGGAATCTGGCGTGCCGGTGGAAGAGATTATATCAATCCCACTAATTAAATGCGCTCTGCGTAAGAAGCTCTACAAACGGATTGGATAAGTTCCGGATTCAACGCGGCTTTTTGCCAAGCGTCGATGGCAGCTAAACACAGCTCATCATAGTCAGCGTAGATTCGATTGGAGCAATAGTGACTTCGTAGATAGTGCCACAGGTTCTCCACCGGGTTCAGCTCTAGGGAATAGGCCGGCAAGGAAACAATGGTCATGTTCTCGGGAATCCGTACCTCTTTTGACATGTGAAAACCCGCCTGATCCCAGACTATTACTACATGCACGTCTGGGGATACTTCCTGAGTAAATTGCCCGAAGAAGGCATTGATCATCTCGGCATGAATAGTCGGGGCTAACAGCCCGACACTCTGGCCGGTTTGCGGACACACCGCAGCAATGACATAGAGCCAGTCATATCTAGTCTGGCGTATGGCCCAAGCTCAGCTGCCCCGCTGGGCCCAAACCCGATTACTTGCTTATCTCATTCACAGCCTCTTCCACATTTTTATGAATATTCAGCAGCTGATGCAGCCCCGTGAGCCGCAGCATATCTCGTATCTGCTCCGGAACACAGGCCACCACCATCTTCCGATCCTTTTCCTCCAGCTTCCTATACAGCCCCACCAGGATGCCCAGGAAGAGACTGTTTGCCCACTCCAGGCAGCTCAGGTCCACGATAACTCCCTTCGGCGACGAGGGCCTGAGGGCCGAGAGCAAATTAGCCAACGGCTCAGCCGACCCGGCCTCTATGTGCGTCGTCCGCAGAAACCTCACCACAGCCGCCGGACCGTCTGCTTTTATCTCGAATAATGGATCTACCTCAGCCACCCTGAACTCTCCAAAAATGCAGGTTGCCCACTTACAGGTCCGCTAGGCTATCATCGTGCCTTACCGCCGGTCAAGTCTATTCTAGCTGGCCCACTTTGGCCTTGTCCCAGTCCCACAGGACAATATAATCTACCAGAGCCTGCTGCAGCTTATTCACTTGGAAGGGACTCGGCATGAACACTCACCTGGTTATCTCCGCTATCGGCCAGGATCGCCCCGGCATCGTCGACGAGGTCTCCGCTTTCATCTTGGGCCATCAATGCAACGTGGAAGATTCCCGCATGGCCGTCCTCGGGGGAGATTTCGCCCTCATAATGCTGGTCTCCGGCCCCGAGAATGACGTCAAAAAGTTGGCCGATCATCTCCCAGAGCTAGAGGATAAATCCGCTCTGACCATTGTATCCCGCTCGTCGGGCTCACCCTCGGCTACTCGGGCCCTGCCCGCCGTCCCTTATAACCTCAAGGCCGTGGGCATGGATCACACCGGCATTGTTCACAACATTGCTCACCTGTTAGCCGGAATGAACATCAACGTTGAAGCCGCCGAGACCTCCAGCAGCCATGCCCCCGAAAGCGGCGTCCCCATATTTTCCATGCACATGAAGCTCGCCGTCCCTGCCAATCTGCACGCCGAGTCGATCCACAGCGAACTGGCCAAGCTCGGCCAGGAGCTAAACGTCGATATAACCATCGAACCCTCCTCGCCGTCATAACCTCGCCCCCCTGTTGGGCAGGAAAAACCCAAGCCACCCGCCGAGGGGAAACAGCCATGCCTGATTTATTGGATGATCTCAAACGTCTAGTCCGAACGCGTCATGCCATCGTTACTATCCAGACCCTCGACGAAGCCTTCGCCGCTCGCCAAGTCCACCAGGCCGGCCTGGAAATGGGCCTGGCCGTCCTTGAATGGTCGGTCAGCGACGGGCTCCATCACACCGCGCCGACCCCCGGCGAAGTTGTCGCCGGCACTAAGACCCTCATCGGAGCCCTCAAATTCATCCGCGACAACGAGGCTACCAACGTCTATATCTTCAAGGACGCCCTGAGATACATCAAGGACGCTGTCGTCGAGCGTCTGCTCCGCGACATCGCCCAGGCCTTTGCCCAGGACAACCGCACCATATTTTTAATCGATCCCGGCGGTGAGCTGCCCTGGGCCCTGCATCCCCTGACCGTCACCTATGACCTGCCCCTGCCCGACGAGGAGGAAATCTACGAGCTGGTCAAGACCAACTTCCAGGAGCTCACCGAGTTCTCCGACCGCATCGTCGAAATGACCCAGGGCCAATTCAGCCAATTCCTGGCCAACCTTCGCGGCCTAACCCGCATGGAGATCTACCAGGTCGTCGCCGAAGCCATCCTCGGCGACGGCAAGTTCAGCGCCAACGACATCCACAAGGCCATCGACATCAAACGTCAGCGTCTCCGCCAGACCGGCGTGCTCGATTACATCCCCCCGCCAAAAACCGCCCCCTCCGTGGGCGGGATGAAGAACCTGCGACGCTGGCTCGACCGACGCTCCAAGGCCTTCACGGCCAAGGCCCGCAAGTTCGGACTCGAAACTCCACGCGGAATCCTCATCCTGGGTATGCAGGGCTGCGGCAAGAGTCTCATGGCTCGCGTCGTTGCCGCTGCCTGGAAAATGCCTCTGCTGCGCATGGACGTCGGCTCCCTCTACGACAAGTACATCGGCGAAACCGAACGCCACCTGCGAAGGGCCTTCAAGGTTGCTTCAGTTCTAGCTCCTTGTGTTCTCTGGATCGACGAGATCGAAAAGGCCTTCGCCTCAGCCAGTGCCGGCCCCGAATCCGACGGCGGACTTAGCAAGCGCATGTTCGGTCAACTGCTCACCTGGATGCAGGACCACCCCGAGCCCGTCTTTCTCGTAGCCACCGCCAATGATATAGCTGCCCTGCCCCCCGAACTGGTCCG
>DAOVKO010000037.1 GCA_030631725.1 Actinomycetes bacterium
GCGAAGCTCTAGTCCTGCGTTGTCGGCCCAAAACGTCCTCGACGTGGCTATACCACGCCTCCGGGCGTTTTGGACCTGCCGCCTTGACCTCGAGCTTCTCGCTCGGCCTCGTTACAACCGAGTTATTCGGATAGGCTCTAAAGTTTTTTGGTTGTAATTGTCGATTCTTAGCAGGTTCACTCTATCGAGTTGGTAAGGCTACTTGGCCGACAGCACAAACCAAAGGGCGGCAAAGGAAAAAACTGCCAGCCTTCTTCCCCAGACCGAGGGAAACACTGATGTGGCAAAAATTACGTGAGCAAGGAAGCAACTGGTACTGTCGAATCGGATTGGGCCTGGCTATATGCACCGTTCTGATTGTACTGGCGTCAAGCAATCGCTGCGCCGACCAGAGCTATCTCAACCAGGCATTTGCCGCAGGAGACGCTCCGCTTTACAGCGAAGAACCAGAAATGCAGGTCGAACCGGAGCGTCTGGGCGGGGAAGATCCTTTGGGATTGATAAGACGTGCTCAAGAGAACTACCACAAATTCGTACGGGATTACACCTGCACTCTTATCAAACAAGAGCGAATTAAGGGGCATCTCAAGGCCCCCGAGAAGATTGACGTCTGGTTCAAGGAAGACCCATTCTCTGTATTGATGATCTGGCAAAAGCCAAAAGGTCCGGTGGATACTCTGCTCTACGTTGAAAAGGACGGTAATAGGACGATACTGGTGCACCCAGCCGGGCTGGCTGGCCTGCTGGTGCGCACGGTGCGCCGGGACATAGACGATCCGAGACTGAAAAAATCATCCCTGCGGACGCCGGCGGGTTTCGGCTTCGGGCGAGTGCTGGATGGTATGGTCAAGACTTACGAAGAAGCGGACAAAAACGGTGACTTGGTTATCGAACAGCTGGATAACAAAGTGCTTGACGGCCGAGAGTGTCTGGTCTTGCGTCGCAAACTGCCCATGGACAAGGGCTACGATACATTGTATCCGATATTATATATCTATCTGGACAAGAAGCAATATCTCCTGCCGACCAGAACGGAAGGCTACGACACTGCTGGTAATCTTATTGGCTGCTACAGATACCTGGATGTGCGTTTCAATCAGGGGCTGACCGACGAGCGGTTTTCGCCGCGAGCCAACGGTCTGCGCGACTGAGACGACCCCGCAGGACAAATAATCCCAAAGGCAGGTGTCTTTGACCGGCTATTTTATCTATCTGCCCACCCGAGATACCCAGAAGTGAACGGGTTTTGGTTTGAATCTCTGCGCAGCTAGGGTAAAATAGTCCAGTGAATCGGCTCCGGTAAACACAAGGGCCGTAAATCTCCGGACGGGGAATTGCAAGTGACTTCTCGGCAAGATGTTACAGTCACCAGTCGCTCGATGGTGCGACGGCTTTTGCCCTATCTCTGGCCGCACTCGGTCCTGATCGGTGTTATTCTCCTGACCATAATACTGCTGAGCGGGGTGAATATATGCCTTCCCCTCCTGATCAGAAACATTATCGATGAGGGCTTCGAGAATAAAAACGCATATTTACTGCTCTGGCTGCTGGGGGGAGTAGGCGGGGTGTACGTTGCCCGGAACTTGCTGTTTTTCGGCTCCCGCTACTGGTCGGTGCAAATAAGCGAAGGGCTGGCCTTTGACTTGCGCCGCAGCCTTTTCGAGCACATCCAGGGACTGGGCCTGGAGTTTTATCGGAGGTTCAAACCGGGAAAACTCACCAGCCGATTGATGGGCGATGTAACCAGTATCCAGGAATTCTTTCGGGACAGCCTGGGAACCATGTGCGCCGACGCCCTGACGGTCTGCTTGCTACTGCTGATTATGTTTCTGACCGACTGGCGGCTGGCCCTGGTCTCCAGTGCTGTACTTCCCGTACAGGTGATAGCCTACTACCGGATGCGGGCCGGTATCAAACTTAGCAGCAGAGCCGTCGCCGAGCAGTTGTCCGTGGTGCACGGCGACCTGGTGGAGAGCTTCACTGCCGCGGAGGTGGTCAAGGGCTTTGGGCGCGAAGACCACGAGGCCGCCAAGTTCGAAGAGTCCATAGAGAAAACCCGCGCAGCCCAGATCAGCCAGCGGGTTCACCATGTGCGTCAAAAAATCATCTCCGACCTGCTTATCGGCCTGGGCTATCTCGTCGTCCTGGGCTACGTCGGCGACCTGGTAATCAACCGCGGAGTAGCCTGGCGCGATTTCATGGGAACATTCGTTATGTTCTGGATGTGCCTGGGATTGGCCTATACCCGCGTGGGGGGCATTATCAGCGAGGCTGCCAAGTTTCAGCGCAGCCTGGCCAGCCTGGAACGAGTCTGGGCCATACTCGACCTTAGACCGACACCAAAAGAAACCGAACCCCTGGCGAAGGTCGCGGGTATCCGCGGAGACGTGGAGTTCCGGAACGTCTGGTTCTGTTACCCGAACAATGGTCAACCAATCCTGCGAGACGTCTGCTTTCAGGTACCTGCCGGCCAGACCCTGGTGATTACCGGTCCGTCCGGATGCGGCAAGAGCACGCTGGTCAACCTGCTGCTGCGAATGTTTGATCCGACTTCAGGCAGCATCCTGATCGATGGTCTCGACTATCGGCACATCCGACTGGCTAAACTCCGCCAGGCGATCGGGGTGGCTTTTCAGGAGTGCTTCCTGTTCAATCGCAGTATCCTGGAGAATATCCGCTACGCTCGTCCGACGGCCAGGCAGGAGCAAATCGAAGCGGCGGCCAAAAAGGCTAACGCCCATGATTTCATCTGCCGCCTGCGGGACGGCTATCAAACAGTGGTTGGTCAAGGCGGTGTCGAACTGAGCCGGGGAGAAAGACAGAGGATAACTCTGACCCGTGCCATCCTCAAAGAGCCCAGGATACTGATCCTGGATGAGGCCACTACCTCGGTGGACCCGGAATCCGAACGAGCCATCCTCAAGGCCATAGAACCCATTATGGCCGACCGCACGACGTTGCTGATAACTCACAGGGAGGAGATAATCTCCGGGGCGAGGCATCTGCTGCGCATGAGCGATGGGCCAGCCTCGGACGGCGGGGGCACTACGTGCCAATATTTCGACCGCTCGAACGGCTCCGGCTAGTATGCCGACTGGTAATGTGTGAGTTTTTAGAGCCACTGGCCGGTTCGCAAAAGACCGATAATAGTTTTCCTCAAGCGAATTCCAACCCTGGACCGATAATCGCCATACGGTGATAGTGTGTAAATACAGAGACACTGCGGCAGAGCCAAAAGCCTCTATTGAGAGCCCAGTCCCCATTGGAGTGGTGCCAGTGGCGATTCGGTTGTTGGCAGTGGGTCTGTGCCTATTTTTCGCTGGAGAGGCTCAAAGCGAAGAAGGGTCCACTGCTGCCGACCAGCCGATGGCGGACAAACCCGAGCAGATATTGGCGGCTACGACAAACGGCCAGCCGGGCCTGACCGGTGAGTCCATAGTGCTTCCGGGGGATATCAGCGAACAAGAGCTCGAAGAATTACTGCGGGTCGTCGGGCAACAAATGCGCTCGGCCAAAGGATATGTTCTTCTGAGGGAGGATCAAGTGCCGGAGCCGGCAAGTGAGGCGGCCGCTGACTTCGAGCTGGCAGTCAACTATGAGCTGGCCACGCCCAGCGGTAAGCGAATCCTGCAAATAGGAATTCAACTCTTGCAAACCCAGCCGGATCGGCTCTTCGTCCAGGGTTACCAAATAGCTGAGGATAAGTATGAGGTCAACCCGGACATCGGCGCGGCCCGGGAGATGATTCAGGCGGTCCTGAAGGATGTAGCCGCCAAGCCCCAGGAAATGCTGCCACGAGATTTGCCCACCCGGATATATCAACTCAACTACTTGGAAGGCGACAAGGCCCTGCAGACCCTGAGAGTGATGGGCTATTACGTAATCGACGACCCCAAGAGCTTTAAATACGACCAAGCTATAAACCGCAAGAGTCTACCGATGGTCTGCAGAATGCCGGACCCCCAGACGGCCTCATTGGAAAGCACGGCGGCGGCCAAGGGGGCCTTCGAGATTATGCTTCCGGGAGAGGCTCTCAGCGAGTTCAAGTTCTCCACCTCGGGCGGTCCACTGGAGAGACTGCTGATCAGCTATGATCCGAGTTCGTCCGGAAGGGCAGCCCTGAGTCACCTGCTGGAACTGCTGAGCGACCAGATCGACGTGCCCGCCCGGCAGCTACTTATAGAGGGCATGGTCCTGGAGGTCTCTGAAACGGGCATGAAGCAATTGGGTCTCGAGCACAATTGGAGTGGGGGCGGGCCAAACCCGACTCATTCTGCCAGCTTTGAAACGGCGTCGGGTGAAACAGTTCGTCCGCTGATTTTCGGCCTCAGTTATGACATCAGCACGCCCATAATGTTACGGGCAGTGGGCACATATCGTGCGACTCTTCGAGCCCTGATCCGCGAGGGCAAGGCCCAGGTACTAAGCCGGCCGAGCATCCTGGCCCTGAACAACCGTCAATGCCGCATCCGAGTGACCACGGAAGTTCCGGTTTCTTCCACGGTGATAACCGAACTGACCACCAACGTGAAGGTGAAATACATGTCTGTGGGTATTGTTCTGAACCTTCGCCCGCGGATAAGCTCGGACGCCGACGACGTTTCCTTCCAGATAGACGCCAGCGTCTCCGACATCGATGCTACCTCACCGTATCGCATTGAGATCGACCCGGACAGCACGGCAGCCCAGGCCCAGGCCCCGGTGGTGCTGACCCGTCAGGTGCAGACGTACGCCCGGATCCGCAACAACACTCCGCTGATCATAGGCGGCCTGATCTCCAAACGAAGCTCAACCGAGTCCGACCGTGTTCCGTTCATCTCCAGGATCCCCATAATCGGCTGGTTGTTCAAGGTCAAAGAAAGCAGCACGGAACGGCGGGAAGTGATTATCGTGTTGACGCCCTACGTCCTGCCGGAAAGGATCTCCGTGAGCCGGGCCATGCCCAAGGACAGCGATCTGTTTGACGAAATTGATCCTCTGCTCTTCCGGGCCCTGTATCGTATCCGGATTCAGGACGTTTTCGACCTGTCCTTCCTGCGGAACAACGCCGAGCTGAACGAGTTGACGGCCCAAGCCAAGCAGTTAGTCCAAAGCAGGCCCGAGCTGACGGAGCGGGCAGCGTTCGAGGCAGTGGTCCATGACCAAATTCCCGGGGAGACGATTCTGGTCGAACGGATGGTCTATCAGATTATCAAGAAACTGAAATTGATGAACAAAATCGCTCCCAGGAACCTGGTGATCTTTAAGCCGAATCCAGCGGAGCCAGCCGGCTTCGAGGTCGAGTTCCTGACCAAAGAACTCTGCGGACGGCGCAAAGGGAATCTGGACGGGTACTTCAGGCGGTATTCTAAGCAGACCCTGGCCCTGACTTTTCAGGTGCCCGAGGACGCCCAGGCCAAGGATGTCCTGAAGCAGTCCATCCCTGAAATACGTGTACTGGAACTGAAGGACCGCGGCGAATGGGCGGAAAAACTCTATCAGCTCAATCAGCCGGTCAACGGTGTGCCCCGCTGGAGCATCCTGATCAATAGCGCCAAGGATATCGAACGGCTGCAGGCTGCCCTGATCCTCAAGCGGACCGTCGATCTGAACAAGACGGACGACGGATTCCGGCTGAAGCACTTCAAGGTCGGACGACAACTGAGCTTCCCGGTAATAGACCCCAAGCGAACGTATCTGATCGACTGGGAAGTAGCCAGATACTTCTATCATACCGAGCACTACTATGCAGCTTTCCAAAACGAATTGAGCAAAAGCATGAGCCGGCTGCGCGAGGCCATATCCCGGCAACTGAGTCTTCCCAGCCCTGTCGGGCCGACCACGGGATTCAGGATTCCCGAAAAACCATGAAAGCTTACCCAATTGTGATATTTCTCGCTGTTTTGGCCTGTGTGCTGCCGGGAGGCTGCGGGATAAAGGCGGACTCGAAGAGCTCGGCGTCAAAGATACCCTGGAGCCGAGTAAAGCAAGTTGAGGTAACAACCGACACCGAGAGCGAGCAGCAGGCCACTCTCGGCGACGAAGCGATCGTTGCTCCGGGAGCCAGCGAATCGGAGGTCATATTGGCCTGGGGAATGCCACAGTACATACTCGACTCACCGGCAGAGGCCGAGCACGAGATTTGGCAATACCCCCATGCCGTGGTAGTCTTCCAGGGAACGAAGGTCCAGCAGGTGCTTGCCCGCTAGTCCACCCGCCTCAATTCAGCAGCAACATCGACCTCCTTGTCCCAAGGAGGATAGGCGAAGAATCCTTTTGGCGGAGGTTGCTCACGCAGCCATTCTTGGTCACGTTGCCATTGCGCTGCGAGATCGCTGAACTGCACGCTATATACTCGGGCCATGACATCGCGAGGCCTGCCACCCCCAGGCCGGGCGGCTTCGACTGTACCACACAATCCTCTCAAATATCTGCTGAAAGACGTGATTTCCTCGGACTTTAACCGTGACACCCGACGCTCTGGGCTCGTCTTGCCTTTTGAAAAGTGAAGACACCTTGTTTGTATGACTCTAAATTGGGAAGAACTGCCTGCGGTGTAATGCGCTGACCGTAAACATTGAGTGTTTATTAGGATACCGTTCAAAATCTGAAAGGAGCAAAACATGAAAAAGCTCATGGTAATCTTTACAGTTGCGATCTTGTTGGTTATGGCAGGTACGATACAGGCTGGCCTCACAACGTTGGCCGACCTTTTGCCAGGGGGATCAACCCCATCAATCACCAGCGGAGACAAGGTCTTCTCCAGCTTCCGGGACTACAATTCAGAGGTTGATGTGACTACCGGGACGGCCTCGCCTGTGGATCCTGCTGATGTGTACGTTACCCCCTACCAGGATGGAGCAGGAGACTACGGCCTTAAGTTCACGTCGGACGCGTTCACCGCCACTGGTGGCACGCTTGGATTTTTGACGGAGTTCGACTACACCGTGACGGCCGGTGCCGGGTTTCTCATCTGCGGCAACACGCTGACCATAGCCGGTACGGCTGCTGACGGCGGAATCACTGTTACCGAGAACGCCTATGAAGCGGGAACCACGGACCTACTGGCAACCAAAGTCGCTCTTGTGACGCCATTCTTCGAAATACTCACCGATTCTAAGACCTATACAAGCAATGTTCAGGCGGTTGATGTACACAAGAATATCAGCCTGTACATGGCCGACGGCAGCAACGCGACCAATACCCTCACCGAGTTCACGCAAACCTTCCGTCAGATCCCCGAGCCGGCGACGCTGGTGATGCTGGCCCTCGGCGGACTGGCGCTGATACGGCGTAAGTGTGTTGGCTGAGGTTATTGCCCACGAATTGAAATAACGGCACTTCTACAGTTAGCTATTGTTAGCTTGAGTCTAACCTCTTGAAATGATACGACTTGTCAATTCAGCTTACAACAGAGGCCTCAGTCGTAAGACAAAAAGGCTCTGTGGGAAGTTTAGCCCAAAGAGCCGACAGCTCCCCAGCCATATCAGAAGCTGAACTTATTCGGCAAGCGAACAGCCGGGCGTTGAGAACCCCAATCCAATGGGCGATGCAAAGCTGATGGGCCAAGCAGTGCTCAAAGCTCAGACAGCAGCCGACGTTGGGCGAGTTGACCGCGTCGATGAGCTGGCGAACCTCCAGAGGACTCAAGAGAAAAGCTGCTTGCGGTGCACAGACGAGCAGCTTGACAGCCAACTGGTCTGCGGTGGGGGCAATCTCGTACAACAGGCTGTAGAGTTGGTCATATGCCTGGCTGTAGCTATGGTCGGCTGGGCCGGGCGGTACTAAAACGTGAGGAATTTGGAGCTTGGCTGCCCGGCTGAGAAGTCTGGACAGCGAGTCGCCAGCAAGCGGCTCAGGACAACTCAAACACTCAATACTCACCCCCAGGGCTCGAATCTCGTCCAAAGCTTCGGCGGTAAGTTCCGGGCCATCAGCCAAGGCGATGGCCACACAGCCAGCGGAAACCGCACCGCTAGCCAACTCAACCGCGGTTAGTTCCGAGCTGGGGGCACAGAAAACTGTACGCAATTTAGCCATAAACACTCCGTCGTTGACCGAAGAGGTAAAGCGGGCATATACTATGGCTCCTGGAGCGAGGTAATTCAAGACTTCCCCGGCAGGCAACCATGGGACAAATCCAAATACTTCCCGGTCAACTGGTGAACAAGATAGCTGCGGGGGAGGTTGTCGAGAGGCCGGCCTCGGTGGTCAAGGAGCTGCTGGAGAATGCGATCGATGCCGGGGCCGGGCGCATCGACGTGGCTGTCGAGGACGGCGGCAAGCGCCTCATCCAGGTAACCGATGACGGCGCAGGGATGGACCGCGAAGATATAGCTCTGGCCTGGACCGCCCATGCCACGAGCAAACTCAGCGGCGACGAAGACCTCTTTGCCATCAAGACCATGGGATTTAGAGGAGAGGCCCTGGCGAGTATTGCCAGCGTCAGCCGGGCCCGAATCGTCAGTCGAACGGCTGGGGAAGAAGAAGGATACGAACTCAGTGCCGAAGGCGGAGACAATAGTGAACTCAGGCCGACGGCAGCGGCTATCGGTACGACCGTTTGGGTGCGAGACCTTTTTTTCAACGTGCCGGCCCGTCGAAAATTCCTCAAGGGCTCCACGACGGAGATGTCGCACATTTGTGAGCAATTGACCAGAGTGGCCCTGGCCCACAGCCAAGTGCACTTTACCTTGAGCCACAACGGCAGAACAAGTCTGGAGCTGCCGGCTGCATCTGACTTGCGGGAGCGAATCACCGGGCTCTTCGGTGACGAACTGGCCGAGACACTGATCAGTGCTAACAGCGATGAGCGGGGAATAAAAATCCAGGCTCTGCTGGCCCCGCCGGATATGAGCAGGACGTCGGGCAAATGGCAGTACTTCTTCCTCAACGGGCGATATATCCGCGACCGTTTCATCCAACATGCCGTCCGCGAGGCCTATCGGAGGCTGATCGAAGCGGGGCGCTTTCCGGTGGCGTTTGTCTATCTGCAGATGGCCCCGGAGATGGTGGATGTGAATGTGCACCCCACAAAAATAGAGGTGCGTTTCCGGGATTCCAATGCGGTGCACTCCCAAGTGCTGGGGACGCTTCGGGAGCGATTCCTCAAGAGCGACCTGGCGAGCCGAATGCGCATAGAACAGGTCGAGGGCGGTGAGGTTGACGGTGAGAAGACCGAGCAGGTCCGCCGAGCAGTGGCGGATTTCCTGAAAGCTTCTCCTCCGAGGCAATCACGGCCGGGCTTTGGCCAAACCAGCGGCGGTAAAGGCCCAACTGGTCAACAGCTAAGGACCGAACTGAACAAACTCTTCGAAAGCGACCGCCAGGGTTCATCGGCGGATCAAGATTCAAGGGATACTATTTCGCCTGCTGCCGGGCGAAGCGAGCGGCCCGAGTCGGCAGGGGCCGTACTGCAGATACACAGGATGTACCTGGTGGCCCAGACGGACGATGGCCTGATTATCGTGGACCAGCATGCCCTGCACGAGCGGATTCTGTACGAGCGATTGAGCCGTCGGGTCCGCGAGGGACAGGTAGCCTCACAGCAATTGCTGCTGCCCATGCCGGTGGAGTTGACCAATCAACAGCGAGCCCTGCTGGATAAGGTTCAGGAGATTTTATCTAAGGTGGGCATTGAACTGGTGGACTTCGGGCCGACAGCCGTGGCTGTACAGGCGTTTCCGGCCATGCTAGACAGGGCAGATCCAGCGGCGGCGGTGCAGGATATAGTCGATCGGCTGGTGGAAATGCCCACAGACTCGGCCGGCGAACAGGTTCTCGAAGAAGTACTGGCGAGCATGGCCTGTAAGGCCGCGGTCAAGGCTGGTGATAGACTGAGCGAGGTGGAAATGTCCCAGCTATTGGCTGACGCAGAACTCACTGAGCGTTCGAGCAACTGCCCACATGGTCGGCCGACAATCCTCAAGATGAGCCTGGCAGAGCTGGAAAAACAATTCAAGCGCACATGAAAAACACGGAGCAGCAATGGTGAGTGATGGCAAGAGATATCCTGCTGAACTAATCGCTCGGATTGAACTGCTGCAGACGGATATCACTACGTTGGACGTAGATGGTATCGTCAATGCCGCTAATACGTCGCTTTTAGGTGGGGGCGGCGTGGACGGAGCTATTCACCGCGCGGCTGGGCCGGAACTTTTGGCCGAGTGCCGGACGCTGGGAGGCTGCCCCACAGGGCAGGCAAAGATTACCAAAGGATACAAGCTGGCAGCTACGTATGTGATCCATACTGTCGGGCCGATCTATCACGGTAAGGCTCAGGACGCCGAGCTTCTGGCGTCCTGCTATGTGAATTCGTTGGCCTTGGCCGGGGAGTACGAGCTGGAATCAATTGCCTTTCCCGCTATCAGCACAGGTGTGTACGGCTATCCGCTTGAAGAGGCTACGCCGATCGCGCTGGGCACGACGCTGGAAGAATTGCCGAAGTATGAGTCAATTAGACGAGTGGTGTTTGCCCTATTCTCGGAGAAAGCTCTGAAGGTCTATACGGATAGCCTACTGCTCTGTTGAAAAGACCTCGGAAGGTGTCATTGCGAGCGCAGCGAAGCAATCTAAAAGCTCAGAAGTCGAGATTGCCACGGCCCCTCTGGGGCCTCGCAATGACAGTAATGATGCTTTCAACAGAGCAATAGCCTACAACAACTCCAGTAATAGATTCCCGCCTTCGCGGGAATGACAGAAAAGATGCGGGAATGACAGAATGTTGTTTGGGCAACAGGTACTATCTATGGTAGCTTCAGGCGGAGGCAGCTTTGGGGGCTGAAGGCCTGGGCAAAATCGAAGGTATCGCGGAAATCTTCCAGGCTGTCGCCATTGGTCTTCTGCATGAGCTGATTGTCGATCATGGCATAGACGATCTTGCCGAAATCCAAGGTGCTGTGGATATGCCAACTGCTCAGCACGGCCTCGGCCATGAGTCCCCAGCGTCGGATGGCCAGATCGCGCAGGGCTTGGCAGAGTTGTGGGCCGCTGACGTGGCGCTTGGCTGCCAGGGCGGGGTTGACCATTTCCGGCTCCGGGCCGTGGGCCCGCTTGGCCGCCAAGTGCAGCCCCTCGCGCACAAAAGCAAAGGCGTCCGGCGGATATGGTGTCCGGGCGGCAACGTCCACAACAGATTTCAGCGGTGCGTCTGCCATCGTTCTACTTTTTATCCATTCTCGGAAACAGCGGCGGCCCCTTGCGAACGGCTGTTCCAGCGGGTAAAACGCCCCACTTTCCCGATTCGCCAAGCGGCATCTGGCCAGGGCGTTCCCAGCAAAGCTGCTGCCACACCTTTTCCATGCTGCCGGGCATGAAGGGGCCCAGGAAAACGCCCAGCAGCCTGAGGGCCTCGGCACAGTGATAAAGAATCGTCTCGAGTCTTTCGCGGCTAGCCGAGTCGCTCTGCTTGGCCAGCTTGAAGGGCACGGTGGCGTCGATATAACGGTTGGCCGCAGCGGCCAGGCCTAGAATAGCCTCCAAGGCGGCATGGAACTTACACTCGGCTAAGGCTCGGTCCACATGGTCGGCCAACTCCCGCCCTGTCTTTTCCAGGGCATTCTCCTGGGCAGTGGTTTGGCCCGGCTTGGGCACCTTGGCCTGGCAATACTGCTCGATCATGTTGGTGGTCCTGCTGAGCAGGTTGCCTAGATCATTGGCCAACTCTGTATTATAGCGTCTGAGGAACGATTCGTCCGAAAAATCTCCATCGCGTCCGAAAGGTACCTCTCGCAGGAGGAAATATCGAAAGGCATCTGGGCCGTAGGTATCCAGGTATTCGGCGGGGTCCACAAAGTTGCCCAGAGATTTGCTCATCTTCTTGCCGTCGTGCGTCCACCAGCCGTGGGCAAATAAACAGCGGGGCAGCTCGACGTCCAGGGCCATGAGCAAACAGGGCCAAATCACGGCATGAAACCAGAGGATGTCTTTGCCGATAAACTGAAAGTCAGCAGGCCAATATCGCCATTTGTCCGCCTGGTCGGTGTAATTCAGAGCGGTGATATAATTGCACAAGGCATCGACCCAAACCCAAATGGTGTGACTGGGATCATTGGGCATCTTTACACCCCACTCCAGGCTTGGCCGGGAAATTGCAAAATCCCTAAGACCCTCTTTCACGCGTGAATAGACCTCATTGAAACGGGCCTGTGGCTTGACGAAATCCCGATGCTGCTCTAGATGGGCTAACAAACGATCGCGATAAGC
>DAOVKO010000197.1 GCA_030631725.1 Actinomycetes bacterium
AGCGGCTGAAGTTCATAACCCATGATCCCCAGTTCGCTATCTTGAGCAAGAAGTTTCCCAAGTATGAGGAGAACGGCCGGGTCCAGAGCTTCATCATCGGCAAAGGCCGGGCTTACGAGGCCTCCATGCTGGTAAGTATTCCAAGCTTCGGCCAGGAACTCACCGACGCGGAGGCGGGGCTTCACTGACAGTATCGGCTCGGCCGAACGGTATCCCTATTGAAACAAGTGCGCAGAATACTCCTGGCTACTCAAAACCGCGGCAAGTTACGGGAGATCCAGGCGGAGTTAGCCGACCTGGCTCTTGAGTTCGTTTGCTTGGCCGAGGTGGACCCTTTGCCTGGGGCCGTGGAATGCGGGCCAACCTTTGCCGACAACGCGGACCTCAAGGCCCTGCACTACTCGGGGCTTACCGGCCTGTGGACCCTGGCCGACGATTCCGGCCTCGAGGTCGACGCCCTGGACTCTAGGCCCGGCATCTTCTCCGCCCGCTATGCGGGGAGAGATGCCGACGATGCCTGCAATAATGCCAAGCTCTTGGCCGAGATGGCGGATGTCCCCGACGAAAAGCGAACCGCCAGATTCCGTTGCGCCATGAGCTTAGCCGCCGGGGGCAGGATTATCGCCCGCAGTCAGGGCACCATCGAGGGGCGAATCACCTTCAGCGAGCAGGGCCAAAATGGTTTTGGCTACGACCCCTTGTTTTATGTGGACGAAAAGGGCTGCACCACCGCTCAGATGCCGCCCGAGGAAAAAAACGCCATCAGCCATCGCGGCCAAGCCGTCCGGGCCATGAAACAAATCTTAGAGCTTCTAACAAAATGAATCGTCGCATCGAAAGTGAGCGTTTTTTCGTCTGGCAAGGAAGGCGAAGCAGGCAACCTGAGGGTTGTCGATACAGCCTGACGCCGTCCAGACGGAAAATAAGCCGCTTGAATGCAGAGTCATTTTGTTAGACGCTCTTACTTCAGGAGAAGTTTAGATCATGATTACCAGTCTTGCTTCGATTCTAGCTGCCACTGGCATCAGCTTTAGTCTCTTCGAGTTCGGCATGTTGGCCTGCTTCGGCGTCTGTTGGCCGGTCTCCGTTTACACCTCCGTCAAGACCAAGAGGACCGAAGGCAAGAGCCTGCTTTTCATGCTCATCGTCTTTCTCGGATACATCTCCGGCGTCATACACAAGGTCTACTACAACTTCGATTTTGTTATTGTTTTGTACATATCCAATTTGCTTCTTGTTTTGGTGGACATCGTGCTCTACTTAAAATACTCTCGCCGCATCGCTCCGCCACCAGCCTCGCTCAATTAGCGGCTGTTGCGAAAACGAATATGTGTCATTCCCGCCCCGCATCAAGTGCGGGATAAACTCCAGCGGTAATTTAGGTTCTCGGCTAAGGGACCGGACCTTGCATCGGCCAAGACCTCTGTGTATCCTATGGGGGACAGAGTCCCCTATCTTGACGACTCTCTAAAGGAGCGTGCTATGAGAGACATTCTTATGGAACGTCGGGGCATATGGAGTCCGTGGCTTTGGTTGTTGAAGAATATGGACCGCCGGGATAGATTGCGATCCATAATTGTTTCGGCTGTAGGATGTGCGCTGTTGATTGTTTGGATGTTTCGCTTCCATGACGGCGGGGACCGTTTTTTAGCTATCTTCCCTGCCCTTTGCGTGCTTCTCATGGTAGGCGGAGACATCATCGCCATTGTTTCTGTGCTCAAAGATCAGCAACGCAGACTTCAAGCCATGGAATCAAAGCAAACCCCCGAGCTCGAAACACCGTAGTGTTCTGTCGGATCGCAACTGATAAATGTCATTCCTGCGCAAGCAGGAATCCAGTTTTTCATGAATCAGGTATTGATTTGACTAACCGCCCTATTTAGCTATAATATACCTTGCCCCGCCTCGTTGTAGCTGGCGGGTGTTGATTTGCTGTTGTTGTCCTTTGGTGAGTTGTGCCCATTTACGAATATATCTGCAACGATTGCGGCCAGGCTTTTGACAAGCTCCTCTTCAGTGCCTCGGCCACGGCCAAGGTCGTCTGCCCCCATTGCGGCTCAAAAAAGACCGCCAAGCAGCTCTCGACCATAAACGTCGGCTCATCCACCCCCGAAGCGTGCAAGACCTGTCCAGATCCCGGCCCAACTGGAACCTGCCCGGCCGGCGGAATGTGTAGCCAATTCTGAACAGACCAACAAATGTTTATTCCGCCACGCGCTCGATTCGCGCCCCCAGGGCGTTGAGCTTCTCCTCGATGTGTTGATAGCCGCGGTCTATGTGATAGACTCGGCGGACTTCTGTGGTGCCCTCGGCAACCAAGCCGGCTAATACCAGCGCGGCGCTGGCCCGTAAGTCCGAGGCCATCACCGGTGCCCCCACCAGTTTCTTGACTCCGCAAACTACCACGGCCGGGCCCTGCTTGCGCAGTTGGGCCCCCATCCGCCCCAGCTCGGCCACGTGCATGAACCTGTCCGGAAAGACCTTGTCGGTTACTATGCTGTTGCCGTCAGCCAGGCAGAGCATGGCCAGCAATTGGGCCTGCAAATCCGTCGGAAACCCCGGATAAGGCTGAGTGGTTACGTCCAGGGGTTTGAGCTTGCGCCTGGCACTGACCAGCACGGTGTCGGCCGGGGCATCCGCGGAGCTGTTGAGCTTTTCGATCGTTATCCCGATGCGCCGCAGATTGGCGGTTACGGCCATCATGTGATCAGGCTGACAATTCCTGACGGTAACCTCACCTTTAGTCATGGCCGCGGCAATCATAAAGGTCCCGGCCTCGATGCGATCGGGTATGACGGTGTGCTCGGCCCCGCCCAGCCGTTTCACGCCTTCAATCGTGATCCTTGGCGAGCCCTGCCCGCTGACCTTGGCTCCCATCTTGTTGAGAAAATCCGCCAGGTCCACAATCTCCGGCTCACAAGCGGCCGACTCGATTACCGTTGTTCCTTCAGCCAGGCAGGCGGCGCTCATCACGTTAGCCGTGGCCAGCACGCTCGAGCCGAACGGTCCGCCCAGAAACAATTCCCGCCCCTTTAGTCGCCGAGCTCGCAGGGAGATATTCCCCCCGCTGGTCAGTCTGTACTGGGCACCCATGGCTCGCAGTCCCTCCAGGTGGAGGTCGATCGGCCGATCCCCTATGGCGCATCCACCCGGCTGGGAGATCAAGGCTCTGCCTCGCTTGGCTACCAGAGGCCCCATCACACAGATGCTGGCTCGCATTTGACGCACCAGGTCATAGCGGGCCAGGTATTTCGATTCATCTTCCACTTGCAAACGCACAGTGAAGGGATCATTGTGGTCGCGTTCGATCTTCACGCCGAGCTCGCCCATGAGTCTGCTCAGTCGAATGATGTCCACCAATTTGGGCACGCCATGGATCAGCGACTCTTCGTTGGTCATCAGGCAGGCTGCCAGGATCGGCAGACATGCGTTCTTCGAGCCGCTGACTGTAACCTCTCCCTTGAGCCTCGTTTGGCCCTGGACTATCAGTTTATCCATCCGTCTTACTCCCGTTTTTCTCAGGCCTCAGGCATCACGCCTTTTTTTCCCCGATGACTACTCGTTCGTGTCCTTGCAAATCCCGCACCGTTCGCACCTCGCTCAGATAGCCGGATTGCTCCAGCAGCCCTCGCGCCGCCTGGGCTTGTTCGTGTCCCAGTTCCATCAGCAGCTTGCCCTGTTCTGCTAGATAGCCGCCGGCGGCATCGACAATTCTTCGATGCACGGCTAGGGCCTCGTCCCCGGCCAGCAGGGCCACTCGAGGCTCGTACTGGCGAACGTCGCGGGGCAAGTCCGGCATTTCCTCAGACGATATGTAAGGCGGATTGGAAACGATAAAGTCAAAACCGCCCGGACGCTCGTCCTCCTCGCTCAGGGCTTCAAACAAATCTCCTTGGACAAATTTAATGCCCTCGGAAAGTGCGTGGGACTGAGCATTATCTTTAGCCACCGCCAGGGCCGCGGCAGATATATCCGTGGCCACCAGCTTGGCGTGCGGCAAATTCTTAGCCAATGCAATAGCCACGCAGCCAGAGCCCGTGCCTATTTCCAG
>DAOVKO010000020.1 GCA_030631725.1 Actinomycetes bacterium
AATGCCAAATGGCTCGATAAATGTTTAGACAGCGGGCAGAATCGAAACGGAGACCTCAAATGGAGCTAATACGACGGAAAACTGATTACGCCTTGCGATGCCTCGTAATTCTGGCCCAGGCCCATCCCAGGCAGCTCGTTTCTGTGCACTACCTGGCCCAGACGGAAGAAATCCCCGAGGACCTGCTCCACAAGATCATGCAGGCTTTGGGCCGGGCCAAATTAGTCCGGGGCACACGCGGCCGATCCGGAGGATTTCGTTTAGGCAAAGCACCCGAAAAAATCACCGTCCTTCGAGTCCTCGAAACCCTCCAGGGGCCTTTCACTGTGAACCGCTGCTTCCTCAGCACCGACCACCCCTTCCGTCGGGAGGTCTCCTCCTTGCACAAGAAGCTTGTGGCCATCCAGGAAGAGTTGATCAGCTTTTTCCGCAGCGTTACTATCGCCGACCTCGTCCACCGTGGCTCACAGTAGCCCAGCCGGACATAGGTTTTCGGCTCCGTCTTGGGATACCCTCTTTTACCAAGTGCCTGCTTTTGTGCCTGTAACGAAGGGAGAAACGTATGGATATGTTTTGCTTTCAGTGTGAGCAGACCGCCAAGGGCTCGGGCTGCACCATCCAGGGCGTCTGCGGCAAAAGCCCCGAAGCTGCCGCCTTGCAGGACCTGCTCGTCTACGCCGTCAAGGGCCTTGCCAACTACGCCCACCGGGCTCGCCAACTGGGCCTCAAGGACCACGACATAGATGTCTTTGTTGTCGAAGCCCTCTTTTCCACCATAACCAATGTCAACTTCGATCCGGAGCGTCTCCAGGCCCTGCTCCTGCGCGGGGCCGAGCTGCGCGACAAGGCCCGTTCGCTTTACGAAGATGCCTGCCAAAAGACCGACCGCACCCCCGAACAGATCAGCGGCCCGGCTGCCTGGCAGCCGGCCGGGGACCTCGACGCCCTTCTGGCTCAGGCCCAGGAGATAAGCATCAGCAAACGCCTGGACTGCCTCGGCCCGGACATAACCGGCCTCCAGGAGCTCCTTACCTATGGCCTCAAGGGCACGGCCGCATACGCCGACCACGCCCAAATCCTCGGCCAGGAGGACGACGACGTCTACGCCTTCTTCCACGAAAGCCTCGACTTCCTCACCAAGCCCGACCCCACCGTTGACCAACTCCTACAGCGCAGCCTCCAGTGCGGCCAAATGAATCTAAAGGTCATGGGCCTGCTCGACAAGGCCAACACCTCCGCCTATGGCAGCCCCACACCCACACCCGTCCGCGTCAGTCCCGTCAAGGGAAAAGCCATTCTCATTTCCGGCCACGACCTTAAGGACCTCGAAGAGCTCCTCAAGCAGACCGTCGGCAAAGACATCAACATCTACACCCACGGCGAAATGCTCCCCGCCCATGGCTATCCCGGCCTGAAAAAGTATTCCCACCTCGTCGGCAACTACGGCGGCGCCTGGCAGGATCAGCGCAAAGAGTTCGCGGCCTTTCCCGGCTCCATCCTCATGACCACCAATTGCATCCAGAAGCCCCAGGCCAGCTACATCGACCGCATCTTCACCAGCGGCCTTGTCGCCTGGCCCGGTGTAACTCACATTGCCGACCGTGATTTTACCCCCGTCATTGACGCCGCCCTCGCAGCTGAAGGCTTCACCGAGGACGCCCCCGAGCAGACCATTACCGTTGGTTTCGGTCACGAGGCCGTCCTCTCCGTAGCTCCCCAAGTCATCGACGCCGTCAAAAGCGGGGCTATCAAGCACTTCTTCCTCATCGGCGGCTGCGACGGGGCCAAGCCCGGACGAAACTACTACACCGACTTCGCTCAACAGGTCCCCGACGATTGCGTCATCCTCACCCTTGCCTGCGGAAAGTACCGCTTCAACAAACTGGATTTCGGCGACATCGGCGGCATTCCCCGCCTGCTCGACGTCGGCCAATGCAACGACGCCTACTCCGCCGTCCAGATCGCCGTCGCTCTGGCCGGGGCCTTCGATTGCGGCGTCAACGATTTGCCGCTTTCCATGATCATCAGTTGGTACGAGCAGAAAGCCGTGGCTATTCTGCTTACCCTCCTGCATCTGGATATAAAGAACATCCGCCTCGGCCCAAGCCTCCCTGCCTTCATCTCACCAGCCGCCCTGAACATCTTAGTGGAAAAGTTCAACATCGCTCCTATTTCCACTCCCGCCGAGGACCTAAAGGCCATCTTGGCCTAAAAAGGATTTTTTGCCACATGAAAAGAAAGATCATTATTATAGACGAGGATTTGTGTGACGGTTGCGGCGACTGCGTCGTCGCTTGTGCCGAGGGCGCCATTGAGATCATCGAGGGCAAGGCCAAGCTCGTCAAGGAGCAATACTGTGACGGCTTCGGCGACTGTCTCGGCGAATGCCCCACCGGCGCCTTGCGCATCGAGGAGGCCGACGCCGACGCCTTCGACCCCGACGCTACCAGGCAGCACCTCTTGGACAGCCAAGGCCCCCAGGCCGTCGAGCGCATGGAAAAGGCTGCTGCCCGCCACGCCACCCAAACCACCACCCCGACTGCTCAGCCCAAAGCCGGCTGTCCCGGCGCCAGAGCCGCTGAATTTGACGCCGCAACTTCTACCGCCACCGGCCAGGTGCCTTCGCAGCTGACTCATTGGCCCATACAGATGCGCCTCATCTCCCCCGATGCTCCCGTCCTCAAGAACGCCGACCTGCTCTTAGCCGCCGACTGCACCGCCTTCGCTTACGGCGACTTTCACCGCAAGCTCTTAGCCGGCAAAGCCATCATCATCGGCTGCCCAAAGCTCGACGAGACCGAGCCCTACCTTGAAAAGCTCACTGCGATCATCAAGAACAACGACCTTAAAAGCCTCACTGTCGCCCACATGGAAGTCCCCTGCTGCCACGGCTTAGCCCATTTGGCTCAGCAGGCCCTCGAACGGGCCGCCTCAAAGCTCGAACTACAGACCGTCATCCTCTCCATTCGCGGCGATATAAGCTAGCAGTTGTGCCGACTCCGCCCCTCAAGGCTGCCCCCGCATCAGAGACGAGCCTGAGATATTACTGCCTTTTAGAAATATGATTCTTCCCAAAATCATGCCTAAGCAGTGAGCTATTCTACAGTTGGCCTACAAGAGTTTTTGTCTCTTCATCCACTCTACAGCCCGTTCCATAGTCTCTTTGGGGCTGTGCTTAGGCTCGTAGCCGAGTTTAGTGCTGATTTTTGAAATGTCTGGCAACATGTGCTGGCTAAAATGATAGTTCGCGCCAGGGTCGGGAAGAACGGAGCCGAAGAAAGTTTCGTTGCTGACAAATTCTATCGGGATTTTGCAGCCGTATATCTCAGCGTAGGTTTCGATAAATTGAACTGCCGGCAAGGCATATGAAGAACCCACGTTGAATATCTCTCCTGCAGACTCCTCTGGCTGGCAGACAGCAAGGAAAAAGCCCCGAGCGACATCTTCAGCGTCGCATGGCCCGATCAAGGTATTGCAGCCGTGCGGAAGCTTGACAGGCTTGCCCTGCACGTGCGCTTTATGTACTTCCAGGCCTCTGCCGCCGTGGCCGTCCAGCGGAATCTTACCGGGCCCACAAATATTTGCTGGCATAACGGCTGTAAACATCACACCGTCTTTTTCGGCCTGCTCCTTAGTTGACAGCAGCTCACTATATCTGGTGGCATAGCCTTCAAACGGGCAAGACTCCTGCGTCTTTTCGGGGGTCGGCACGACTCTCGGCGGACCAAACATCCACAACGAGCCACACGCAATGAAATGTTTACAGTGTAGTTTCGCGGCCTCATAAGTGGCGGGTACGTCAACTCCCAAGATATCTATTAACATGTCAAAATCTAGCTGCCTGATGAAATCACTCCATTTGCCGTCGTTGCGTACATACTTTGCCTGAACCAGTTGAACGCTCTCCCAGCCTGTCGCCTCAACGCTTTTACGGTTTCTTGAAACGACGATAGTCTGATCATCTTTGGCGGCCAGCATCGGTACCAGGAACGATCCTATATGGCCTGTTCCACCAATGACCAAAACTTTCATGATTATGTCCTCCTATTGCATTAACGCACATCTTACCATATCAGAGCCAATCCCGCTATGGTGTTCCGACCGGACTGGCTAATTCCCAGAACGGCTCAACAAATAGGGGACAGTTACTGTTTTTTCTTCACATTCGGCGGGCTTGCTCTATTTGTGCATTATGCCCCGAGTTGCAACGATCCTTGCCAGCCCTGCCAGACGCCTCCTCTGCCTTGCCTTTTTGAATTTCCACAGGATGCTACGCATTGCTTTGTCATCCCCGCTCCCTGCCTTCGCAGGGACAAGCTTCGCGGGGACAAGCTTTGCATTTTGATTTGTAATTTTAATTTTTGATATTTGCATTTTAATTTTTCTGTTTATCTCGCTTTCGCCAGTCTCCCAATCAGGTATGACGCCGCGACGTACATCCCCAGGGCTGCGACAATCAGCCAGGTAAAACCAATCGACACCGCCAACAGCGTTCCCCCGACCGCTCCGGTTACTGAGCCAAAACCATTGACCGCCCAGGCCCAGGGCACCAGCGACCCGCTCGACTCGCTGGCCATTCGCAGGCCCGTCGGAAAGCAAAAGCCCATGCAAAAGGCCATCGGACCGATCATCGCCACAATCACCACCATCCGCAGCCAGTTGCTCAAGCCTAACAGCCAGCCCGAGCCCAGTTGCAGAATCCCCGTCAGGATAATCGCCCAGCAGACGATCCCCAGGATCGCCCAGCTAACCACTGCCGCCCCGCTTCGCCCTCGGGACAACCGCCCCGCCGCCATCGAGCCCATCCCGGAAAAGCACAAGAAGCTCGCCAGCACCACAGCAACCGCCCATATCGGATTGCCCAGCAACAGGCTCAGCTTCTGAATAAACCCCATCTCGATAAAGATATAGCCCAGCCCCAGGGCCAAGAAGTACCCCGCCGCGGGCCACACCCGTCCCCGCTGGCCCCGCGTTCGCCGGCCAACCAGAATCGCCGGCACTATCAGCAGCAGCACGCTGAAGACAACCACTTGCACGAGCCCCACCACCAGTATCAGATAACCCGACTCGGCAAAGCTCAGCCAATTCCGCCCCAGGGTCCGCCGCATTTGGCCGACGCTTCGCCAGCGGAAAAAATTATAAAAGTAAGGCCGCTCATCCGTCGCCGGCCGAACGTTATACACATACTTCTTGAAACACTCCTCCGCGCGCCCGCCGAAAATCTCCTGCGCCGCCGCGTAGTAAGGCCGCTGCGGATTGCTCAGCTTGTGATACCGATTCGCTTCGCTGGCCTTGATCCCTGGCACATGCACCAGGTCGAAGTGCCTTTGCTGGGCAAATCCCCGCACCTTCTTTATTTCTTCTTTGCTGAAGGGCTCATTCTTCACCACCAGAGTCGCCGTCTGAATACTGCGAATCATCACCACATGCTCGCCCGGCTCGTTTACCCCTCGCCTTTCCAGCGCCGCCGCCACCGTCGCCAGCATCTTGATTGCATCTCGCGGCGGGCTCTTCAGCCATCTGGTCAAGCTCAGCGCCCCGCCAACTCGCAATCGGCTCAGGGCCCGCTCGATTCCCTCCACGGTGTAGAGTTGACTTTCGTTGAGGGCATAGACCCCCGCCGCCCCCGACCGCTGCGATTCCAGAAGGGCCATCTGGATCACGTCGAACTTCTCGGAAGTCCGCTCCAGGAAATGCCTGCCCTCAGCCTTGACCAGCCGCACGTCATCTCGCCCATAGATTGCCCCCGCCAATTCGGCAAACTCTTCGGTCAGCAGTCCAATCACCTGGGCGTTCATCTCCAGAGCCACCACTTCGCTGGCCCCTTCGTAGAGGGCTTGAGCTACGTCGCTGCCTCCGCCTGCTCCGACGACCAGCACCCTTGGCTCATCCACCAGTTGATAAACCAGGGCCGAGCTCATCCAGTCGTAGCAGGCCAACTCTTCTAATCTCTCGAAACGATTTACCGCACTCATCCCGTCGGCATCCCAGGTTAGCCCCGCCTGCTCGGGCTTGCCCGCCGGTGCCTCCCTGAAATTCAGACTCAACCCCGGATAGTGCCGGATCGCCCCGCTGGCCACCAGGTCCACTCTGCCCAGCGGACTGTAGCGCGTCGCCAGCAATTCGAAATCCTTGAGCCCTTTGTAGAAAGATAGCGACTTGTCTTGCGAAATCGGCATAGGCAAAGGCCGCCACAGCCCAAAAACCGTTATCGTGCCCACCCCTATTAAAAAGGTTACTACCATTAGCCGCACACTCCGCCCAGCGGCAGCAGCCAGGGCCGCTGCGAATCCCAGCAGGCACATCTCCATGATCACCTCGGTGGGGCTCTGACCGTACATCAGCCCCACGCCCGCCACCGCACCCAGCCCCGAGCCCAGCAGGTTCAAGCCGTACAGGCTCCAGGCCCGCTCGCTCCTGCCCAGCAGGGCCAAGCCCACGCATCCACCCCCGCAGACGAAGCTCGGCAGAAGGGCCAAGTAGTACAACCCCAGGTAGTATTTCTGCCGCGGATCCCAGATCAGCTCCAGCACGTTCAGCGGAATCATGGTGGCCAGGTAGTAGCCCAGCGGGGCCGTGATCGCAAAACCCAGCCCGCTCAGCCACACAGCCGTCTGCCAATGTCTTCGGAAGAACTTCTCCGCTATGCTGATGATTACTCCGCTGAGCCCGAAGCCCAGCAGGGCCGCCGAGATAATCAGGTAGGCAAAGTGATGCCACATACTGATGCTCAGGGCCCGCATCAGGGCCAACTCCAATCCCAGCACCGCCGCCGAGATCAGAACCACCGTAATACCCAAACTTACCATTGTCTGCTCGTTATTTATTCCTGTGCTTTGCCCACCATCGGTACGAAGCGCACCCCCATTACCCCTCGGCTGGTTATGGTCCCATCGGCTCCTTTGCTCAGCAGTACCAGCTCCTGAGCCCGCCAGGCCGAGCCTAGAGGAATTACCAATCGTCCCCCCGGTTTCAGTTGCTCAATTAACGGCCCAGGTATATGCGAGCTGGCCGCCGTAACGATAATGGCCTCGAAGGGCCCCTTCTCCGGCCAACCGTAATACCCATCCGCCACCTTGACTTGGACGTTCTTATAGCCCAGCTCTTTGAGCCGCCGGCGCCCACTTTCACCCAGGGCCTTGATAATCTCTATGCTGTAAACCCGCCCCGCCAGCTCCGCCGCCACTGCCGCCTGGTATCCCGAGCCCGTACCGATCTCCAACACCTTCGATTCCTCGTCCAGTTCCAGCAATTCCGTCATATACCCCACGATATACGGCTGGGAGATGGTCTGCCCGTACCCGATTTGCAGCGGGCGATCCGCATAAGCCTGCCCTTGATACCGCTGGGGCACGAAGACGTGCCGCGGAACCATCCGCATGGCCTCCAGGACCTTCTGGTCTTTCACCGGCTGGGCAAACGCCCGCTGGGCGATCTGCTTGCTGACCATTGCCGTTCGCTCAGCCACTCTTTCTCTAAACGCCGCGTGCTCATGGCTCGGACGCACCTTCACCACCACCTCCGGGATCTTTGCTTGAACATCTGGAGTTGTTTCCGGCTCCCTCGGCGGAGGCTGCTTAGACGCCTGATCTCCCCTACCGCAGCCCCCAGCCACCAGCAGCCCCAGCAGCAATGCTAACTCCATCGCTGCCGGCCAAATCTTCATGCTCTTCATCATCATGTCCTCCCCAAGGCATTTGTCTTGCCCCCCTTAGCCTATAGCACGGTCCTGCCCGAAGCAACCATCAACTTACTTGCCCGAAGTTCCCAGAACAACTCAAGGATTCTACCCCCTCTTGACGACAATAGCTCTACGACCAGTCTTGCCCTTCGACAGGCCAAACGTCAGTGCTTTTAGCCGGAGACCCCACAAGTGAAAGCCACCACTTGCACCTACAAACAGCAGAACGACCTCTTTAATCGCTTCGAGGACAATCCCATACTCAGCCCGACCGATTGGCCCTACCCCGCCAATGCCGTCTTCAATCCCGCTGCTATCTGCCTTAACGGCCAGACTCTTCTCTTGGCCCGCGTCGAAGATAGACGTGGCTTTTCACATCTGGCCGCCGCCCGCAGCGAGGATGGCCTGACAAATTGGCAAATCGACCCCGAGCCCATGCTTGAGCCTGACCCCGAGGCCCACGAGGAACGCTGGGGACTCGAAGACGCCCGCATCGTCCGCATGGCCGACAGCGGAGAGTATGCCATAACCTGTGTCTCTTTTTCCGTCGGCGGTCCGCTGGTCAGCCTGATAATGACCGAAGATTTCAAGACCTTCAAACGCATGGGCACACCCTTTCCCCCGGAGGACAAGGACGCCTGCCTCTTTCCCCGCCTCTTCAATGGCCTCTACGCCATGATTCATCGGCCTATGATTCGAGGCCAAGCCCACATCTGGATCAGCTTCTCACCAGACTTGCATTACTGGGGCGAGCACGAGATTCTTATCCCCGTACGGGACGGCTGGTGGGATTGCCATCGTGTCGGCCTGGGTACTCAGCCCATCGAAACCGACGCCGGCTGGCTGATCATCTATCACGGCGTGCGCGTAACGCCGGCCGGTCAGGTTTATCGTGTGGGCTTGGCTTTACTCGATCTCGAGAACCCCCGCAAGCTCATCCGCCGATGCGATGAGTGGGTCTTTGCCCCTTGTCTGCCTTATGAGCTCAGCGGGGACGTTCCTGGAGTCGTCTTTCCCACCGGGGCGGTCGTGGATAAGAAAACGAATCAGTTGCGACTCTACTACGGTGCCGCCGACACTTGCATCGCCGTAGCCACCGCTGATCTCGACGCCGTCCTTGAGTACGCCAGCACCTGCCCCCTGCCCTAGCTCCAGCGAGCCTCCAAGCTCAATGCCAGCCTTCAGCGGACGCTTGGGACTGAAAAAATCCTTCCCTAACAATCCCGCCTGCCTTCCAAGCCCGGCTTAGCCCCAAAAATGACTGCCCGTTACCATAACCGCCGTATCGACAAGAGGTTATGTGATTCGTTCTCAGTTCGCCTCCCCCCGCCGTCTCCCCACAATAAATCGTCCCCATAATCTTCTAATGCCTGTCTTGAAAAAAGGTTACAGTATTTTGCCCTTTGCTCCCGATACCTACAAATGGTCCTCCAGTCGCCAGCCGGGCAAATTCAGGAACTTTTGCAATTGTCCAAAAACTTTCTTGATTGCGGGAAGTCTTTTTGGTATCTTATAGTTACGTGTTTGGGTATACTCGTCCAGGCATATCAGTTCCGGTTAGACCATTTGCAGGTGGGTTTATGACAGCAACTTGAGCAGAGGCTCTGGGTTTTACCGGATTCCTGCGGAGAAGTCTTTTTTCTTCCTTAATGAAAGAGGCACACGATGGCTACAGATTCGCGATCAGCTACCAGAACGAAGAAGGAGCTTGTAGACCGAGTCGCTGACCTTACCGGGAACAAGCGGGTAATGGTCAAGAAGGTCATACAAACTTTTTTGGATCAGATTATCAATGAACTGGGCAAGGGTAACCGCTTGGAGTTCCGCGACTTTGGTGTTTTTGAAACCAAGCTCCGGGCCGCTCGCATCGCCCAGAACCCGAAAACCCTCGAAAGGGTCCAGGTTCCGCCGAAACGCTCCGTCAAATTCAAGACAGGTCGTCTTATGAAAATGAAACTCCAGCGGAATCCCGTTTGAGACACTGTCTTGTGATTGTTTTAGCGAAGCTGAACGTATGTTGGCTTTGACATTTCTGGTCTTAGCTGGGAGTAATAGATAGAGCCAAGGGGGCCTATCCCTGAAAGAGTATGGCGGGGCGTCATCTCAGCGAGTACAGTGAGCTTCCCAGTTTGGTAGGACCGAACATCTTATAGGGGGTTTTGTACCGCAATGCCGCAGGTCAATTCTGTTGCGGGCAGGGCGCGACGCCTGTTGGGCGGAGTTGTTAAATGGAGGTGGCCATGTTTACAGGAGCCGTAAAGTGGTTTGACGAGAAAAAAGGGTATGGTTTTATAGAAGGACAGGACGGTCGCGACATCTTTGTCCACTTCTCGGACATTCAGGCCGATGGGTTTCGCAAATTGGACGAGGGAGAAAGCGTCGAGTACGAACTCCTTCAGGGCCAAAAGGGACCTCGGGCGACCAATGTCAGCAGACGGAGTCCCGGCAATGTCGCTGCGGATTAGTTTGTTCGCCCTGACATCCTGCTCTGCATCTGTGCTCAATCGCCGAGCCTGACGATTTGTGTACTTCTTTTGTCGTTCAATGCTCTTCCTTACTGCAGGTTTGTGCTTTGCCTGTGGACCACAGTTTGCCTTCACAGATTCGCCGGGAGCTTCTCGACCTCCAGCAGCGCGCCCTAATCCGCTGTCCTGAAACCACCGACTCTGCCGCCGGCAAAACCACCGTGGTCAACGGCCGGCAGATCCGCGTCTTCTGCTCCAACAATTATCTCGATTTAGCCAACGATCCCCAGGTTATCGCCGCCGTGGGCGATGGACTATCTCGCTGGGGATGGGGTAGCGGTGCCTCTCGCTTGATTTCTGGTAGCAGCACCGCCCACATCTCGCTCGAGCAGCAATTGGCCCAGTTCAAACGCTGCCAAGCCGCCGTGCTCTTTCCCACCGGCTACATGGCCAACCTCGGCCTCTTGACCGCCCTGGCCGGCGCCCGTGACGTCCTTTTGATCGACAAGCTTTGTCACGCCAGCATCATCGACGCCGCCCGTGCCAGTCGGGCCACCACCCGATTCTTCCCCCACAACGACATCAAGCGATTGGCCGAGCTCCTCTCACGCTATACACACACTCGGCGCATCTGCATCATCACCGAGGGCATTTTCAGCATGGACGGCGACTTCGCTCACCTGACTGAGATTATCCCCCTCAAGAACAAGCACCAGGCCCTGCTCATTGTCGACGATGCCCACGGCACCGGCGTCCTGGGCGAGCATGGCCGCGGTACCGCCGAACTCCTCGATGTCGAAGAGCACATAGACGTTACCGTTGCCACGCTCTCCAAGGCCTTTGGATCGCTGGGCGGATTCGTCTGCTGCTGTGCCGAGCTGGCCGAATATCTCAGGAATCGTAGCCGCAGTTATATCTACACCACCGCCGCCCCCCCGGTAGTTTGTCTCGCCACCGCTGCTGCCCTCGAAATCATTCAGCATCAGCCCCAGCGACGAAAAAATCTCCACACCGTCAGCAAGCAGCTCCGCCACGCTCTGCGCCAAGCCGGTTTCGACATCGGCTCAGCCGACGCTCACATAATTCCGATTATCCTGGGACGCACCGAATTGGCCCTGCAGTTCAGCCATTTGCTTTGGGAGCGCGGCTTTATGGTCCCCGCCATCCGCCAGCCCAGCGTTCCCAGGGGCAAGGCCCGCCTACGCATATCTCTCATGTCCTCTCATAACTCCCGCGACATTGACGACCTCGTCCAGGCCCTGGTTTGCGTCGCCGGCGAGCTCGGACTCCTCAGCACCCCATCTCAGGCCTGAACCACTGAATCGTCCCTGGATTTTGGCCGAAATGTACTCTAAGATACCATTGCCCCAGACCTACGCCTAGCCGGGAGGCCTTCGTGAACATCACCGTCCAGAAAGGCGGACAAGTCCTCACTAGCCTCAGTCTAGAAAGAGGTCCCATTATTATCGGAAGCGGTGCCTCCGTCCACGTCAACCTGCCCCTGCCCAGCATACCCAAGCGACAGGCCCTTTTGCTTCAGGACAGCAAGAGACGATGGTATTTGGAGGACCTCGGCAGCGGCGGCAGAACCCTGCTCAACGGCAAGCCCGCCAGGCGCGCCCGCCTCCGCGGCGGCGACCGCATCGACATCGGCCCATTCCGCCTGCTCATAAAATCCGGCAGATCCGATTCCCAAGCCCCCCGTCCCCAAGCCCAGTCCAAGCTCGCCGAGCTACCCGAAACCGCCCTGGTCCGCTATCCCGAGGATGTCATTTCCCTCCGGGCCGTCACCGCCAAAAATATCCAGGATGTCAGCTCCAGGCTCCTCTTGATTTGCGACCAGCAGCAAATGCTCAAGGAAATCTTGGATTGTCTGCTGGCTATCTTCGAGGCCGCTGATGCCTGGATCGGTCTGCGAACGGACATGCAAGCCCCCATAGCCATCAGTTCCGGGCGCTCCAGTTCGGGAAAGATCGTTGACGACCGCTCCATTCCGCCGCCGATGATTGAGCGGACCTTGGATAACGATCACGCCGTCTTGATTCCCAGAATGGCCGATTTGCCCCGCCGTGGAACCGGGATTCAAAGCTTCAAGCGTATCGGCTCGGCAATGTCCTGTCCCATCCAGACTCCCAAGGGAACCATTGGCGTGATCTACGTTGACAATTCCGCCGACAGTCCTGCTTACAACCAGTCTGACCTTGATCAGTTCATCATTATGGCCACCCACATTGGTACGGCCGTCCAGCACATGGTTGCCGAGTGGTCCGCCAGACGTCAGCAGCCCAATCGTTTGGTCGGCTCTGCTGCACAAGTTGCAGCTCTGCTAAAGCCTGCTGCCTTGCCTGCCCTGGGCAATTGTGCCATCCAGGCCGCTGCTTATCCCGGGCGCGGCGATGGTACCGACTGCCATGACGTCCACGTTGTTGACGATAACACCCTTACCGTCGTCGTCGCCAATACTGCCCGGCACGACGGCCAATCCCTGGCTTGTTTAGCTCACCTGCGAGGCGCCTTCGCCATCTGGAGCCGCACCGGGCAAAGCCCCGCCGCACTGCTGGAACTCATAAACAAGGATTGCCTGGCCAACCCCGACCCCTGTCCGATCTCAGCGATGGTCCTCAGGTTACGGCTCGATTCCGGACATCTCGAATTGGCTAATGCCGGTGGTCAGCCCGCCTTTATGCTCAATAAATCCGGAAAGTTGGACATCCTAACCGCTCAGGACCTGGTCCCTTTAGGCCTCGACCCCGTTGCTGCCTTTACCGACCGCTCTGTGTACATGGAGTCCGGACAGACCATTATCTTGTGGACCAAGGGACTTCTTGCTGCCCGCAATGCTCAGCGCCGCCAATATGGCCTGGAACGTTTTACTCAAAGTGTGGAAGAAAACTTTGCTCGCCCCGCCGCTGATATGCTCCGCGATTTGTGGCGTGACCTCCGCGATTTCATGGGCCAGACCCCCCAGCGCAGCCCAATGACCCTGGTTCTCATCCAGCCCGCCCTGTGATTCGTCCGTCCGTACCCCTCCCTGACGGTCGCGGTTCGGATAGCTTATAATCACTTGCTCTGCTCTAGCATGGCGATTTCCTCGGCTGTCAAGCCGTACACCTCATACACCAGCCGGGCAATCTGGCCCTTCGTCGATCCGTACCGCGACCGTTAGGGAGCGGCCCATTCGACAACGTCACTCATGACTTACCCTCTACTTGCAGGAGCAGACGCATAAAGGTGCCGGTGAGGTAAATTAGGAACTCTACCTCCTTTGGTGACCAACCCTCACCATGCTTTACCGCATTGTTCTGATACTGAGCGAAGTGCTCGAGGAGCTTATGCAGCATATTGCGGACCTGTACATGGACGCCCCGCTCTTCCATCCACCCCAGAAGCAATGTCTTCTGATTCTCCAGTGACTTACGGTTGCCTAACAGGTCCTGCACCAGTTTCTCTACGGATGACCGCAAGTCGTCCAGCAGAGCACGATAACTGGATTCGTTTTTGGTTAGATAGATGCGAAGCGCATTCCCAAAATGAGTTGCTGCTGACTTGTGACCGTCCAGCCAAGCGAGGGTATCATTCACTGCGCCCTGGTCCAGTAATTTGGCACCACGAGGGTAAAGCGATACTGTTTTACCTCGCACCGCCAATTGGATATCTATGAAAGGACTTGCGTCGATGGCACTCCTAATTGCTGCCGCGAGAGCAGCAACTTTACGGCATCTCGCATCTGTCAGGACCCAGAAAAGCGTCTGCAATGCCAAGACCATTTCCCTCTGATTCAAGGCTGATGCTAAGCCGCTGTACACCGGGCTCTCCGTGAATTTCTTCTCCGACAGTGCGTAGTTGGAAGCCAACGCTCTTGCCAGGACAGGCCAGCCCGTGGCAGAGATGGTGGGCTGCCTGTGGCCGAGACTGAACGCAAATTGGTCCGCAATCAAAGGATGGTCCAGGAGGAAGACGCCCACAGTTCTGTCTACGGCTGTCAGCACCCTGTTCTTAAAACGCTCTAGTTCCCGCGACTGGTCCACTTGTATGTTCCAACGTTGGTGGAACTGCTCAAGACGACGGCGCATGGATGGATGCCGTGTTTGGCTCATTCATATTCTCCTGCTCACTTGTTAGCTTCCTCCACGATGGCGATTTCCGCTTCCGTCAGGCCGTAGAGGCCATACACCAGTTTATCAATCTCGGCGTCGGTGGCGTCGATTTGTCGCTGGATGATGGCTTTTTGCTGCTCCGACTTGGCAGCCGCAAGCTGCTTGTGCAAGGCCAGCATCGATTCGACCAGACTCACCATTCGGTCGTGCGCGGCCTTGTCAGCAGGTTCTGCTGGATTAATCGCGGGAATGGGGAGAGAACGTACTGTGGTCAACGAGATGCGAGGGAAAAGTCGCTGCTTTCCTTTCTCGGTCCGTGTTCGAACAAAATAGCCTATTGCACGGGAATTGAGAATGCCGAGCAGATAGTTGAGTTGAAGCCTCTTGGGGATCACGATCACAACGGCTTTGCTTGACACGTGGGTGGTAGCTGTCGGGGCGCAAACAAGGGTCGTGCCTGTAATTTCACGGATCAGTATCCTTGGGACACTACAGAATTCCCAAGGTGGCCTGTTGTAGCACCACTCTCCGTACGAGACGTATTCCCTGAATTTTGGCAGGAAGGAATACCTCTTGACGTTGGCCCCGGTGGATTCGCGCCAATAAGTCTTGTCTTTCTTTCTGGAGTTGTGATAGACCCGCTGCTGAATCTGCTGCGATGAATGCATCGAGTTGTGATAGACCTGCATTCCCAGGGTATAACTTGCGAGCGTGTCCAACGGCACGCCCTTAGCGATCATCTTCTGCACCGCGCTACATTCGCCCCCATCACTAGCCAGAAAAGGGTACTCCTTGCCATCATTCCACGATGACATTGGGATAGTCCTTTTCCCCTTTGCTGCCAATGCCATAGTCACAGCATTTGGGTGCAAGGACTGGTCCCTCACCACTTCCACTTCACGACCGGGCCTTCGCTCTGTGATCAATATCGTGCTATTAACTTGAGCGTTAGCGAAAACCGGACCCCAGAAACACACGACTTGTCTCAGCCAACCGTGTTCAAGCAGATACTTTCGTACTGATGCGTACGCAGGCGTAGCGAGAAATGAGGACGGGATGATGTAGCCGAATCTCCCAGAACTGCCTAAAAGCTCATGGGCCTTCTCTATGAAAAACCTGTACAGATCGGGTTTTCCATGAGTAAAGCGATATTGTTCGAGCAGATAACTCTTGTCTGGACTATCAGAAACCAAGACATACGGCGGATTGCCGATGATGCAGTCGAATCCCCCAGCCTGCATGGCGTCGGGAAAACCCTGCTTCCAGTCGAAGGGATTGACCCGCTTGATTTCTTCGGGATCGGGGATCAGTTTGTCGGTGAAGTAGTCCGGCCCGATCAGGGAATTGCCGCACTTGATGTTGTCGGCCAGATTGGGAAGGGCCCGCTCGTGAAAAAGCCGCATCTGCTTGGAAACACTCTGGTCGGTCTCGCCTTCCAACACCTTCAGCAACAAAGACAGCTTGGAGACCTCCACGGCC
>DAOVKO010000004.1 GCA_030631725.1 Actinomycetes bacterium
AGGCCAAGGAGGTTGGGAGGACTGGTTGGAAAGTACAAAAAAAGGAGGCGGAAATGAAAACGATCTTGATAATTGCAGTCGTGCTGGGATTTGCTGGGGTGGCGTTGGAGGCCGGGGCTGAGGCTGTGCAAGTTATTTGCGATGGCAGCGAAAGCGGGGGCAGTGGGCTTAGACAGTATGCCTATGACGTTACGGGGGGACTTCTGCTAATGTCATTCACGGTGGGAACCAATGATTTGAATAGCGATAACTACACAAATATATTGATACCCGAAAACTGGAACTTCGCTATTGAGCAAGTGGGGATGGCTCATGCCGGTGGAACAAAAACTCCACATGGAAGTGTCTCTCCAGGGCCATGCTGGTGCTTGACGGAGGGTAGAGTCCGCTGGTGGACCGAAGATACCGACTATGGTGTGCATTCTACTATATTTGGCTACGACCATCCATGGGGCTCGGAGGATGTGGGTTGGATCCTGGTGGAAACGGTGCCGCCGGAGTGCGTTGGTCACATCGAGGACTGGCAATCGCCCGTAGGTACGGGTTTTGGGCCAGTGCACGGTCCTTGTGGGCCGTTGCCGGGAGATGCCAACCTGGACGGGATGGTCGACAACGTGGATCTGAGCGCGTTGGCCTTGAACTGGCTGGAGAGTCCTCGCGCTTGGGCCGAGGGCAACTTCAACGGCGACGTCGATAGCATAGTCAACAACGTGGACCTCACTTCGCTAGCCTTGAATTGGCAGCACGGTGTTCTGGAACCTCCAGGTGAAGCGGTTCCCGAGCCCGCTACGCTCAGCCTGCTGCTTCTGGGTGGATTGGCGATGATGATACGCAAACGCAAATAGGCCCGCGAAATTTGGCTTTTGCCATTTTGACAAAACAAGACCGGCCCTGAAGCAATCAGGGCCGGTTTTTGTATAGCAAGTTTCTGTTGCCCAAGTCGAGATTGCTTCGTCGCCCCGGCGCGCCGGGACTCCTCGCAATGAAGATATAAAGAGAAAGCATCCTTAAGTATAATTTGGATGTTCGAGCAACCTTAATACGAAAGGAGCTTTCTCTATGGCAAATTATTATATTGGAGCAGACGTGGATAGCAAGATGACAGAATTGGCTATCGAAAAAAAGGAAAAGATTATCCAGCGATATCGGGTACCGACCACTATACCGGCTCTCAGGGAGGTTTTGGGCAGTATACCAGGCACAAAATTCCTAACCTTCGAAGAGGGACCTATGGCTGGATGGATGTATCGCAATCTTAAAGATAACGTTGATGATTTGATCGTCTGTGATCCCAGACGCAACAAGCTGATTGCCTGTGACGGTGATAAAGATGATTCTATCGATGCCGGTAAGTTGGCGGGGTTGTTGCGAGGTGGGTATCTGCGAGCAGTTCATCAAAGCGAAGATATGGGCAGGGTAGTCCTCAAGCAGTGGGTCAGCTTATATCACGACAAGGTTCATGAAGCTGTTCGACAGATCAACAAAATTCGTGCTCGATGCCGGATGTATGGGGTTCGTATACCACGACGTGCACTGCGAAACCAGGTTGTTCGTGGCCAATGGATGGCAGAGCTTAAGCAAAAGGACCTGGCTGAGCAGTTAGCGGTCCTGTGGATTGGCTTTGATGCGGCAGCTAAGCAGGCCAGGATGGCCAAAAAGCAGCTTATACATCATAGTAAAGACTATGAGATTGTCAGGTATTGGAGCGAAGTTCCCGGGATTGCACTGATTCGTGCTACGACAATGCTGGCATATTTGGATACTCCATGGCGGTTCAGTAGTGAAAAGAAACTTTGGAAGTATTGCGGCGTTGGTCTGCAGCGAACAGCAAGCGGAACCGACAGATATGGCAAACCCAATCGTGGCAAGCTACAATTGGCCTGGGCAGTCAACCGTCGGCTCAAAGACGTTGTTACAGGAGCAGCGATGAGTGCAATAAATCAAAAGTACAACATTTTTGCTTATGAATATGAAAGGATGATAGGTGATTTTATGGTATGCTTGGGTTTACACAGCGTGTTTGGCAAACCATTTTCGGGCTTTGACCCGCTACAGAAAGATGAGTCGCTTGACGCAAAAAGAGGAGCCGATATTATGCAGAGAATTTGTTGTTGACAGATCGTCTTTGCTCATAGAAGATGGTCTTGACTCATAGAAGGTCGCAGGGAGCTTAGCTATGGCAGAAGTTGTTCTGGACAAGGTTACTAAGGTATATCCTGGCGAGATTACGGCCGTCAGGACCATGGACCTGCAAATCCGCGACGCGGAGTTCATCGTTCTGGTCGGTCCCAGCGGTTGCGGCAAGACTACTGTCCTTCGCATGGTTGCCGGCCTGGAAGAGATAACCGATGGCACGGTTCGAATAGGCGACCGGGTGGTCAATGACGTTCCTCCCAAAAACCGCGACATTGCCATGGTCTTTCAGAACTACGCCCTTTATCCGCACATGACCGTCTATAAGAATATGTCCTTTGCCCTGAAACTGCGCCGGCTACCCAAGACAGAAATCGAGCAGCGCGTCCGGGACGTAGCCGAAATCCTGGGCATTGGCGAGTTGCTGGAGCGCAAGCCCAAGGCCCTGTCCGGCGGGCAGAGACAGCGGGTCGCCGTCGGCCGGGCCATCGTTCGCCAGCCCAAGGCCTTCCTGTTCGACGAGCCCCTTTCCAACCTCGACGCCAAGCTCCGCGTGGAAATGCGGGCCGAACTCAAATCCCTGCACAATCGGCTCAAAACTACCACCATCTATGTTACCCACGACCAGGAAGAAGCCATGACCCTCGGTGAGCGCATCGTGGTTATGAAAGATGGTCAGGTCCAGCAGGTCGGTACCCCCTTGGAAGTGTACGGCCGCCCGGCGAACCTCTTCGTGGCTGGCTTCGTCGGCAGCCCGCCTATGAACATGCTCAGCGGGAAAGTGATCCGCTGGGATCAGGGCTTTTATTTCGACGAGGGCCTGGCCAAGATTCTGCTGCCCGAGCGGCTCAACGACGCCCTGAGGGATCATGTGGGCAAAGACGTAATCATGGGCATTCGCCCGGAGGCCATGAATCTGCATGCCCAAGGACGTTTCGCCGGCCAGAAAAATATCTTGCCCCTAACCGTCAAGGTAATCGAGCCCCTGGGCGAGAAGATGGACCTCTACTGCAGCAGCGAAAACCACCCCCAGATCATCGCCCGTGTCGACGCCGAAGCCGGCCTGGAACCCGGCCAGAGCATCGAGCTACATCTGGACCTCAGCAGGGTCCACATCTTCGAGCCTGGCGAGCCAGGCAGAAATCTTGGCCTGACTTGACACATATCACATAGCGTTATACATTGCCGTTGATGTGGTTGTGGCCGGGTGTAACTCCCCATTGGTTTGCTCGCTAAGAGCATTGCTATGACTCTCACTGAACTTGGTACGCATATCGCGGCTAAATCACGTGGCTATTAGAATCACACGAAAATCTCTGATCGCCAGCCTGGTGGCCTGGATGGTTCTCCTCATCTTCCCGCAGGCTGAGGCGCTGGCCTCTGAGGAGTCGGTACAGATCGAGATCCCGCTTTTCGAGGGCGGCCAGGGGCTGAGCTTCTTCCTCCATTGCGCCCGGGAGTACGAAAAGGAGCGTCCGGGTATCCGGGTCAACCTCTACGGCGACCCACGAATCGTCGAAAAGGTCAAGGTTCGCGTCTTAGAGGGCTCATTTCCAGAGATCACTAATGCCGAGCTCAGCCACTGGGCCCTGATTGGCGAGGGCAAGTATCTACCTTTGGATGAGTTTCTGGACGGCCCCAACTGGGAAGGCGACAGTAGCTGGCGAGAGTCGTTTATGCCTGGCAGCCTGGATCTGTTTACCCATGAGGATAAAACCTACGGCATCCCGCTGGCCTATTATGTCCATACCGTTTGGTACAACAAGAAGATGTTCGGCGAGAAGGGCTGGAAACCGGTGCAAACCTGGGAACAGTTCTTCGAGCTGTGCGAGAAAATCAAGGCTTCAGGTCTGTGGCCATTGGCGTTTCAAGGGCGATACCACGACTATGCACAAAGGTACATCGAGGCGGCCTACTACCACCTCGCCGGCCGCCGGCGTTATTACGCCTGGGGACAGCTTCAGCCGGGCTGCTTCGATAACCCCGAGTTTGTGCAGGCGATGGAGCTGGTACAGAGGCTGGCGCTGAATTACTTCCAGCCCGGCTCGATGGGAATGAGTCACACCGAGGCCCAATTGGAATTCTTCATGGGTCGGACCGCGATGATCGTGTGCGGCTCGTGGTTAAAGAGTGAGATGCTGGGCAAGATTCCCGATGGCTTTGAGATGGGCACATTTAATTTTCCGATTCCCTCTGTTAATACCGCCGACCCGTCGGCTATTCAGATACAGTCTGGCTTCTACTTCGTTTTCAAGGAAGGTCAGCATCCTCGCCAAGCGGTGGACTTCCTGCGATTCATGACCTCCCGCCGGATGGCAGCGACGTTCTGCAGAGAGCGGGATATTCCCGTGGCTATCAAGGGCGTCAACGAGGAGAACCTTTCCTCAGACACGAAGGAGCTGGCCGCAATCATCAACGCCTCCGGGACCAGCTACGGCAAAATCCCCGGGGATAGCTATAGGATACTGGAGCAGCGTTTGACCGACGTCCGCTTCGACTTGCTGACCAACAGAATCACCCCGCAGCGAGCAGCCACAGTGCTGGAAAAGCACGCTGCGACGTTGCGTCAGGAGAATCTCAACCCCGACGACATTACCGTTCGCTACGTTTGGAAGCCGGTGTTATTTCTAGGGCTGTTGGCAGCAGGGATTGTCTACTACCTGCTTACGAGTCTGGGACGGTTCCTGGCTGCCCGCGGCAGTGGCAGGGTGCCTGCTTCCAAGAGTCCCTTGGAGTTTGGCCGGGCAAACTTGGCCCTGTTCATCGGCCCGGCGCTACTGCTTTACAGCGTCTTCGTTATCGTGCCCTGCATGAAATCCTTTGCCTGGAGCGTACACCGTTGGAACGGCCTGGGGGAGATGACCTACGCGGGACTGGTACACTTTGGGCGTCTCCTGTTTGAAAGTGACTATTTTTGGATTGCCTTGGGCAACAATCTGTTCATTATGTCCATCATACCGCTGTTCGTCCTACCGTTTTCGCTGTTTTTGGCTACCTGCATTAGCCGCGGCATAACGGGTTCGCAGCTGTTTCGGGTGGTCTTCTTTTTCCCCAACGTTCTCGGTGTGGTGGCGATCACCCTGCTGTGGATGCACATGTACAATCCCCAGGGCGGTGTGGTAAATACGGCACTGGTGGGACTCGGCCGGGGAGTGTCGGGGATCGGCCTGGAGGGGCTGGGGACTTACCTGCAGGGTTTTGCGAGCTTTGCTTGGCTGGCCCAAGACCATCTGTATTGGGCGCTGGTGCCCATGTCTATCTGGGGCGCCTGCGGCTTCAACATGATTCTCTTTCTGGCCGCCATGGAAAGCATTCCGCAGAGCTTGTATGAGGCCGCTGAGATAGACGGGGCTTCGACGTGGCGGCAGTTCCACAGCATCACGTTACCGCTGATCTGGCCGGCGCTGTCCATCGCCGTCGTGTTCATGATTATCGGTGGAATGAAAACCTTCGAGGTTATCTGGCTGCTGACCAATCAGGCTCCTACAACGGCGACGCACGTCATTGGCACCCTGATGATCCGTTCGATGTTCATCGACTTCAAGGTTGGCCAAGCCGCAGCCATCGCTGTGTTGCTGTTCCTGATGGTCCTTTTCGGCTCGGCTGTCACCTTGCGAATCATGAAACGAGAAACGGTGGAGTTTTAGATGTCGAGATGCACTTCGCACAAACGGTTTCCATTGGCCAAGCTTACCACCTACGCGGTGCTACTGTTCTATCTGATAGTGGTCCTCTACCCCATGTTTTGGCTGCTGACGACCTCTCTCAAGACGGATCGGGACATTTTCCTCGAACCGTTCAAGCTACCGAGGCTGGACGAGCTGCAATGGAAGAACTTCTCCGGGGCCTGGACCGAGGGGCACTTCGGTGATTACTTCCTCAACAGCGTCCTAGTAACCGTCTTCAGCGTTGGGTTGACTTTATTGTTCGCCTCCATGGCTGCCTACGCAGTGGCGAGGTTTTCCTTCAAGGGCGTGCGGCCACTGTTTTTCTACTTCCTGGCCGGGTTGATGATCCCGCTGCAATTGGCGATCGTACCGCTGTTTTTCCAGATGAAAAGCCTGGACCTGCTCAACTCGCGTTTGGGCTTGGTAGTGGTGTACGTTGCCTTTGGATTGCCGTTTGCTTTTTTCATCCTCACGGGCTTTTTCAAGTCGCTGCCGTCTAGCCTGCACGAGTCAGCGCTCCTGGACGGGGCCAGCCAGTTCCGCGCTTTCTGGTCGGTTATGCTGCCATTGGCGAGGCCGGCGCTTATCACTGTGGGAATCTTCTCGTTCTTAGGAACCTGGAACGAGTTTTTCATAGCCTTCATGTTCCTGTCGGGCGAGGGTTCGCAGTCGCTGCGGACACTCCCGCTGGGATTGGCGAACGTCACCATCGTCAGTCAATATCGCAGCGACTGGGGCATGGCCTTCGCGGGGCTTGTCGTGGTCATGCTTCCTACGCTGCTGGTATACATTCTTCTGCAGCGCCGCATCACCAAAGGTCTGACGGTAGGCGCCCTGAAGGGATAGACGCGTATTTTTTTCTATCCGCAAAGCCAGCGATGTGGTTGGGAATATCCGGGGCGAAACCCAGGCCGGGGCGATCGGCACACTGAGGTGGGCACTCCGGATTTCCGGATCGATAGGTTTCTAAAACCTTTGTCCTGACGCCCCAGGCTTTCTCAACCTCCTACCTGGTACTTGGACTGGTGCTCTTGTCGCCCCGGCAAAGTCATTATACTCAACCACTGAGGCCGCCAGCTATGGTAAAATTACCGCTATGAAGAAACTGATTATCCTGGTCGGCATGCAGGGCTGCGGGAAGACACATTATTGGCGGACTGTCTTAGCTGATTATAGCCGAAACTGGCCGGCAGGAGGCCTGGCTTACATAGTTTCCGCGCGGCTGGCTTTGCAGTAGGGAATATCTAGCCACCGCTACCGCGCCCGTCCGCCTACTCACAAAGCCAATAGATCAGGCAACACCTTCAATGATACCCCAGAAAAGGCAGCCGGTCGCAACAATCAGACCAGCCGCCTCTTTTTTTCACCTCGGAAAAAATCCGTCGCTGAGAACGTAGTGCGCCTACAGCTAAGGAGTCAGATAAAAAACGTGACCATCATGGTCGAGCAGGTAGGTGTCGTCTCCAGCGTTATTTGAATAGATGTTGTCATGCGGCCTACCATTAGCATAACCGGCCATGCAGCAGCCCTTCTCATCGTATGAGGTAGCGGGGTCATCAGCAGTCTCTGTGTACTCCCTCACGACGGCGTGGCCACCGACGAGGATATTTTGGCAGCCGGGCTTCTTGGGGTGGTTGGCACTAGCTTGACCAGTCAATACATAGAGGGGAGGAATATTACCAATAGCAGGGGTCCACATTCGTTTGCCCCGATCGCCAAACGTGGGCCAGTCAGGCGCAGTGTCGAGAGAGGCCTCGTATTTGCCACCGGGGTTCTGATAGGCGTAGTGGATAAATTTCTGGGCGGCTGGCCAACGAGACGTGCCGGAAGGAGCGCCAGCAGAAACAAGCTCCCACTCATCTTTGGCTGGTCTGCCACCGACTGTGGGGCAGATCAGCGAGCCGGTGGTCAATAAGTCGCAGTGCACAAGTTGGGCAAAGCTGTCCTGCGGCGTAATACGACTATCGGTAGAGACAGCGCCACTGCCGTATTTCGTCCACTGGCCGGGATTCTGAGGATCCTCATCGTGCGGCCAACCGAGGGGATACTTCTCGTAGTGGCTCTCCGCGTACAGAACGGCGGCCAAGTCTATGGCGTGAAGATTAGCCGCGCAAACAGATCGCTTGGCTTCCTCACGAGCATGCTGAACGGCCGGAACCAAGATTGCCATCAGCAAGGCGATGATGGACACGACCACCAGCAACTCGATCAGGGTGAAGGCATTTCGATTCTGTCTGCGGAACATAGTCCTATCCTTTCCTGAAAGAACCCACTGGAAACTCGCAGGACCCGTTGTCTATCCGAGTTCTCTACAAGATACCACCTACATACTTTCGGCAGGACGGCCACTTCTGTCAGCTCCTAGTCTGTCCCGATTTTTTCCGCCTGCGGGATAGCCTTTGGATCATATTCTATCTGGGATTTCCCATATACACACTTAGAAAACATAAATTCCCCCGTACAGCATCCATAATTCTCCAGAATCAGGTGATTCTGCTATCAACTGTTGTTATCCTACACTACCGTCCCTCGCCAAGTCAGCCCCTCTATCATACTCGAATCCGCAGGCAGATTCCATCATGCCCTCTCCGCTCGGCGTTGAGATGTTCTCTGTGTTTGCAAGGATGCCTTCTCTTCATAGGTAATTACTCAAACTGGCCGATCCTGAGCCATCTATTCATGTAACTCCTGTCATAATAAACAGATACCACAATCCCTGCCTTCGCAGGGACAAGCCTGTCATTCCCGCCCCGCATCAAGTGCGGGATAAACTCCAGCGGGCTTATCACCGCTTTGGCGGTAATCCAGGCCAATAATGCTGTAAACGGCCAGGAAAAGATGGATCCCCGCCTGCGCGGGGATGACAAAAAAGAGGCGGGGATGACAATATGCCATCACCCAAGGAATAATCTACCTACAAACATGACATGCACCCGCGGGCTAGGGCACAAGCATACAAGTCTTGTCTTGTAAATATTCAGTCTTATGATAGAATAAATGCAACTTTCTATCTATATCATGGGGCCTGCATGCTTCCGCAACAAGCCAAGAAGAGGATAGCTCGACTGCGTCGCAGATGCAACCTGGCTATATTCGTTGGTCTATTGCTGAGATCCATATCGGTTTACTTGGTAATAGCTGGCGTTTTTACCCTGATCATCAGGCTCTTCTGGCCAGGAGCCAACCCTTATCTTTATCTACTCCTGCCGGGAGCTGTGCTGCCAATGGCGGTGGCTTTGCTGTGGTTCCGACGACGAAGGTATCGCGACGCCGATGTCGAGGGCATCTCCGACCGCAGGGCCGATTTGGGAGGATTGCTTTTGACTCTCAGTGTTCAGGACGACGCTTTGTGGGAGGAAAAGCTCAGCAGTACCGTGCAATCCCAGACGACAAAATTGCCACAGTTACGCTACACAATGTTCCTCAGAACTCTACCCTACTTAACCTTCCTGGTCTTAACTCTGGTTGTCCCGCAAAGAGTTTATTCTGAGTATGTTCGCGGTGTCTCGGCATTAGAATACGAAGAGCTAAAAACAATAGAGCAGCAATTAGAATTCATCAGCGAAGAAGATTTGCTCACTGACGAGCAGAGTGATCGCCTTAAGGAAGAGGTCGAACGGATGCTCAGCAAAACTGAGCAGTCCCACGAGAGCCGCTGGGAGGCTATTGATGCCTTGAAAGAGAAAATAAGCGCAGAAATGGAGGATGTTTCCCGGAGTCTCAGTAATGCTGAACGAGCGGCAGCAACAGGTAACAGGGAACAGTTGGCCAAGGCCCTGATGGATCTGGCTCAGAAGGGTTTGCTCGGCGAGTTGCCTGCCGAGTTGGCAAATAAGCTTGGGCCAGGGGCTGAGAGTCTCCTTAGGCAAGGCTCTTTGCCGAACGACCCTGCCAGCCTTGAGGCGCTGAGGGAATATATCGAGGCCCTCTCGCAGGCGCAGTGCCGTAAAGTTTGTCAAGGTGGATTGTGTGGCGGCTCCTGCGGCATCTGCGGAACAAACCTGGATGATTTCGAAATTGCAGGCCAAGGGTTCGCTCTGGCTGAAGGTCCCGAAGCAGACGGACTGCCCGGCCGGGGTGGCATAAACAGGGGGCGCGGTGATGCTCCAATGCTCTGGGGAGACGAATCGGATGAACAGAGGGTGAAATTCACTCCGCAAGAACTGCCCCCTATTAGCATATCCCCCGATGAAGACATACCAGTGGTCGGCATAAATATCATAGAGCCGGAAGAAATGGAGGCTCCCCTTGCGGGTGGGGCTGGCCGAGTGCTGGATTTCAACAACATAGTTGGCAGCGAAGCGTGGCAGCGGCGGATATCGCCCCGGCATCGCGGGTTGGTGCGAAGGTACTTTTCCGGGGGCAATGCAGATTGAAGTAAGCCAATCGTGGAGGATTATATAGTGAATGCTGACAAGCCCGGGCTTTTAAAGCCAGATGAAATCAACGAAATAAAGCAGAAGATAGACCAGGTCATAAACGCTTTGTCCAACATTATCCTGGGCAAACAGGATGTCATCCGTCTGGTAGTGGTGGGTCTGTTGGCTAGGGGTCATATCCTTTTGGAAGGATTGCCGGGCCTGGGCAAAACCGAACTGGTAAAGGGCTTGAGCCGGCTCCTGGGCCTGAAGTTTGGCCGTGTACAGTTCACTCCTGACCTGTTGCCCGGAGATATAACCGGAAATAACATACTCGAAGAAACACCTCAGGGCAGGAACCTAGTTTTTCACCAAGGACCAATTTTTGCTAATCTAATTCTAGCAGACGAAATAAACAGGGCCTCGCCCAAAACGCAGTCGGCTCTGCTGGAGGCTATGCAAGAAAGAAAGGTTACCGTCTTCGGCAATTCCTACAAGCTGCCCGAGCCCTTCTTTGTCCTGGCTACACAAAATCCCATCGAACTAGAGGGGACCTATCCTTTGCCGGAGGCTCAAGTGGACCGGTTCACCTTCAAGGTCTATCTTGACACTACCAGCGAGTCGGTAATGCAGGAGATAATTACTACCCGGCACCGCGGTGAACCACCGCAGGGCGAACAGGTAGTGGATCATGATGGCCTGCAAAAGCTTTTCCAAATGGTAGACCGCGTCTATCTGCCACCGGCTGTGGCTAATTATATCTGTCGTCTAGTCTCGGCTACTCATAGAGATAACCCTTTGGCCCCGGAGGCAACCAAACAGTTCGTCAAATATGGCGCCTCGCCGCGGGCGGCAATAGCAATTGCCGAAACTGCCCGGGCCCAAGCCCTACTTAATGGCAAACCCAACGTAGGCTTCGAGGACGTCAAAGTAGTAGCGCCCACAGCCATGGCTCACCGTTTAGTGTTGGACTACACAGCCAAGCTTGAAGGCGTGGATGGTCGCCAGGTGGTTGCGGGCGTTTTAGAAAGCGTGCCTGAGTTGGAGAAGGACATCCCCCAGGAGCTTCGACAATGAAACCAGTTGAAAGGCCAATAAACCGATTGATTATCGCTCTGCTGCTGGCCCTGATGGTAGTCAGTTCCGCCCGGGCTGGCGTGACCAGCGCAGAGGGCCTTGAACTAACGGTGGACACCAATTGGCCTGGTACTGGTAAAGGCGGTTATTTTCCCGTCCGCATCTCGGTAAGAAATGTACGCCAGCAGCGTGATCTCAGGATAGAGTTGCAAGCACGCGGCTTAGACACAATTGCCGCGAATTTGGGAAGAAACTTCACGGTAGAGCAGAACCAAACAGTCAGCTTCACCATTCCTGTGCCCATGGTCAATAACTACAGCTACTATCAGGTCAAAATCTATGAAGACGGCAGGGAAATAGGTAGAGGAAATCTTACTCAGAGAATAAACCTCGACTTTTGGCGCGAGGGTGTGCCGCTGCTTATCATCTCGGAGCACAAGGAAGATCTTCGCTCACTCAGCGATGCCCTTCGGGACATACATCCCGGTCGGGGTGGTGTAGACCCCGAAGATCTGCTCTGTCAAGTATTGCCTGCGGAAATGCCCGAAGGTTGGATTTGCTACACTCAGCTGGGGGTGATCGGAGTATCCGCCCGAGCGGTGGAGATGATGCCCAGAGCCCGGCGGGAAGAGCTGAGAAAATGGATAGCTACCGGGGGCACACTTTTTATCTATCGTCCGATTACGCCTCAGAGCGACTCACTGAGTCTTATATTGGGGGAAGGCTCTGCAGACACTAATTCTGAGAACCAGATACAGCATTACTTAGGGAGCATTCGCCTGGTGCAGAGCGATCCCTTCGGCTGGGATAAGGATGCCTGGAAAAGCTTCCTGAAAAAAGATATCCGCCACCAGCAGAGCGGTTTTCGAGCCCGTTTCGGTTTTGAGCAAACAGGTCAGAGCCGATCGTCTCGCCGCAGGAGGAAACCTTTTCTTCTGGACATACCGGGGGTGGGGAGAGTGCCCATAAGGATCTACGCGGTGATGATAACGCTTTTTGCCGTGGGCATAGGTCCGCTGAACTACTTTCTTCTGAAGAGAAAGAAAAAGCTTCATCTGCTTTTTGTGATTACCCCCTTAGCTGCGGTGGCCGTAACCGTGGGGATGATTACTTACGGGATGTTCTCCGAAGGCCTGGGAATCAAGGGTAGGTGCCTGAGTCTGACCTGTCTTGATCAGGACCGACATGAAGCGGTTACCGTAGGCAGGATGAGTCTCTACGCTGGCATGAGCCCCCGCGGCGGAATGTTGTTTCCCATGGATGTGGCTGTATTTCCCGCTGCCGGCGAGATGCGATCGGGCTCACTGGAGCTGGGAGGCTCGCAGCGTTTCGAAGGGGGTTACCTGCCCTCCAGGACCCTGGTAAATTTCGTTACCGCCGGTGTGGCCCCGGCTAGGGGACGGCTTGTAGTCAAACGGACGCAGGACTCTCTGCAGATATCCAACGGGCTGGGCGTCGGCATAAAGCTCATTTACCTGATGGATGAATCGGGCAACACATTCCGAGCTGAAAAGATTGCCGCTGGAGGCGAGGCAACAGCCAAGGCCTGCCCAGCGTTGACCGGCAGGCGGGCTGGGGGTTTGGGAATCAGTCAGGATAGCAAGATTCCTCTTTTGACGCAGGCTCAACTAGAAAAGAGCACCTACCTGGCTGAGCTTGAAGATTCGCCGTTCTTCGTCACCGGCTTAGATGAGGTCGCCGAATCCGGCAGCCGACACATACTTTATGGCCGCTTCGCGGAGGCAAGTAATGATAGTCCAACTCGATAACGTCAGGCGTCACTTCGGCCCGGTCAAGGCAGTGGATGATATATCTTTCGGCTTCGATCGAGGAACTATCTGTGGTTTCATAGGACCCAACGGAGCAGGAAAAACCACCACCATGAGAATTCTGGCTACCGTGGATGTGCCTCAGGCAGGAGAAGCAGACATATGTGGTCACTCGGTAATAGACTATCCAGACCGGGTACGGCAAAGAATCGGATTCATGCCCGACTACTTCGGAACCTACAATCATATGACCGTCTGGGAGTACCTTGACTTTTTTGGTCTGACCTACGGTCTGCACGGAAAGAAGAGGTTCGACCGGGTCCGCAGAGTAATGGATTTCACCGACCTGAAGCCCTTGGCTGAAAGGGACGTTTCGGATTTGTCCAAAGGAATGAAACAGCGGGTTTCATTAGGGCGGGCCCTGATCAACGATCCGGAGGTGCTCATTTTGGATGAGCCGGCTGCCGGCTTAGACCCCAGGGCCCGCATTGAAGTGCTGGAACTCATACAGGAGTTGGCGGCCAACGGCAAAGCGCTGTTGGTAAGCTCCCATATCCTGGCCGAGCTGTCAAAGATATGTGACGAGGTGGTAATCATCGATAGAGGCAAGATCAGGCTCACAGGAACGATGTCTGAGATAAGACACCATCTCCGTTCAGGGCGATTCAAACGAGGCAGCGCAGCCGACGGTGATGGAGCCACCGCCAAGAAAGTGACAATCACCTTTAGCAAGCCGGCGACTGATGCCGAAAAACTCATTTTGGAACAGCCCGGCGTGCAAGAGGTAAGAATTATCGGTACCGAGGCGGTTGTAGAACACATTGGTACTCAGGAGAGCCTGGCCAATCTCCTCAAGGCCCTGGTAACGGCTGAATGGCCAGTGGTTGGTTTCAAGAGTGAGCAAGAGGGCTTGGAAGACGTGTTCATGGCTGTGACTGAAGGAGGTCTGGAATGACACAGTGGCACATCGCCGAGCGGATCACCGACAGAAGCAACCCCATAGTGATCAAGGAAGTCCGCCAGGCTGTCAAGAGCAAGGCTTACATCGGACTCTACCTGGTGCTGTTGTTTGTTTGCGTGGTTATCTCTCTATTCGCCTGTGGGTCTTATCTCAGGTCGGGTGTGGGCAGTTCGATAGGCGACGAGGTCTTTGGTGCCTTTTTGGTTTGCCTGTGGATAACAGGATTCGTGCTGATGCCGATGGGGGCCTTCCACAGCTTGGCTAAGGAGCGAACGGAGAATACCTTTGAGCTATTAAACATCTCCGGGCTCGGCCCGGGTAAGATCGTCAGGGGAAAACTCGGTGCAGCCATCGTGCAGCTGGGCCTGATCTACTCGGCCTTTGTGCCCTTCATGGCCTTCACCTACTTCCTTCGTGGTATCGACCTGCCGATGATGATCTTTCTCATAGTCAGCACCTTCTTGATATCGGTTTTCTTTATTATGTTGGCCATCACTGCCAGTGCTATAGCTGCCACCAAACGTGCTTTTGGCCTGATGCGGGCCGGGTTCTTTTTTGTTCTTATCATTCTGTGTTTCTATATCCTCGGCGGCGGGGCAAGCCTGATTTTCTTTGGCGGTAGAATGTTCGGTTCAGGCGGTTTGAGCGAGCTGTTGCAGGCAGCTCTGGTCACAGCCATTGTGCTGGGCAGCTATTTTGTCATCCTTTATCTATTGGCCGTGAGCCGTCTGACCTTTCTGGCGGACAATCGCAGCACGCCTTTGAAAATAGCCTTTACCGTGCAGAGCCTGATCTTTGCCGGACTTTTTCTATACCTTGTTATTGAAACCGGGGAGGAGGAGTTTTGGATTGTATTTGGCCTTCTGATGGCCATTCAGTGGGCTGTTGTGGGCACATTCGTCACCACTGAACCCGAAGAAATCTCGCGCAGGGTAGCCAAAACGGTAGCCAAAAGACGTATTTGGCGCTGGCTCTTCGGCTATTTCTGGCCTGGCTGTAACCTTGGCTGGGCTTACCTGACTCTGAATATTGTTTTGCTTTTGGTCATCTATTTCGGCGTACCCTGGATTGTCTCCCTGGGCTGGGGTCCCGTTGCACGTTTCGGACTCCTGTTTCCCAAGCCTGGTGCGGCATCCAGAAATGGCTGGATGTTTTTGATGTTCCCCCTGCTAATTGTGTCTTATATTTTTATTTTCTTGGGCTTGACCAGCATTATTTTCAGGGTCTTTGCCCGCAAGCAGCGCAGTCCATACGTTCAGCGGCTGTTCGTTGTGATTTTGCTGGCACTAGGGGCAGCTCTACCTTTCATGATCGAGGGCCTGCTGGGAATATTTGGCACTTTCGCTAACCCCTGGCTGCAGCTTTCCAATCCATTTGCTCTTTGGGTTTTGGTTGAGCGGCCCCGACCTGGTCCGGCGCTGACGGTAATAGCTTTGGGATTACTTTTTCTTGTTGTCCATCTGAGAATAATTGGCCGGGGTTACTTGCAGCTTGGCCGAATCGCCAAGGCCAACCGCGCAAGACAGGCCCAACTTGATTCTTCCGCCGCTGATTTGAAGCCGAAGGCCAATGGCTAAGCAGACCATAAATCACGAACAGCTCTCCGTGGAACCTGATCTGCGGGCTATCCACCGCTTGGCCGAGCAGTATAAATTGGCTGTGCCCAGAAGCCCAATCTGCGGAGGTTTGGGGGAGATGATGGGCTCCAGCTCGGGCAGTTCCCTGGAGTTCCAGGACTTTAGGGAATACGTGCCCGGCGACGATCCACGACACATCGACTGGTCAGCTCTGGGGCGGTCGGATCAGCTTATGGTTCGTCTCTATCGCGAAGAGGTAGCCCCTTTTGCCGATATCCTAGTCGACGGTTCCAGCTCGATGGCTGTTGGTGACGGGCACAAAGAAAAACTCACCCGAGAGCTAACCTTGGCCTTTGACCTGTTCGCCGGGCGAGCCGGTGCCGAGCCGACCGTTTGGCTCGTGGGACATGGCCTGCGTAAGGTTGAAGGCTCAGGCGAGGCCAAGCTAAATCGACTTGATTTCAGCAGCACCTCCAGCTTTGAAAATCTAAGCCACACCCGGGCGACCTTCCTCAAAAGGAGATCTATCAGGGTGCTCATCAGCGACTTTCTTTTTGTGCACACGGCTGAGTCACTGATCAAGAACTTGGCTGAAGGGGCGTCGGCTCTTTGGCTGATCCAGATCCTCACTGCCGAGGAGGCCGAGCCGGCGCTGGCTGGGGGAGTCAGGCTCACCGATGTGGAGAGCCAACAATTCCAAGACATCATTATGAATGAAAGAAACACGAGTGACTACATGAAACGACTTGGTAATCTTCAGACCGGCCTGGCCCGGGCAGCCCGGCGAGCCGCTGCTCGCTTCATAACCATTCTGGCTGAAAACACCCTGGAGCAGGTCTGCCGCGAAAACCTGCTGCCGTCAGGAATAATAACGGCAAGTTGAGCCCCCGGTCGACTGTGCAATGATAAGTATCGCTCCGGAAGCAAGCGCATTTGGATGGACAAGGGCCTATGTATCTAGCTAACCCCTGGGGTCTGTTGGGGCTTTTTGCGCTACCAGTCATATTCTACATTCATTTCTATCGCCGGCGTTTTCCTCCCAGGAGAATAGCTGGACTTTTCCTGTGGTTGTCCCCGCGCCAGCAAAGCCCTGCGGGAAAGATGCGGCAAAGGCCGCCGGTTACCCTCAGTCTTATTCTGGAATTGCTGGCTGCCTTGCTGGTGACCTTGCTGCTGAGTGACTTGAGGATACAGACCACAGGCAAATACCGCCACCTGGTGTTTGTCTTGGATAGTTCCGCCTCAATGGCTGCTCGAGACCAGGCCGGTCAAAGCTCTACCCAGCGAGCCAAGGCTTTTGTCCAAGAACAACTCACCCGCCCAGATACCTATCTGCAAGCTACACTCATCCTCACCGGTAAGCGACCGGCCATACTCGGACGTAGCGCTTGCGAACCAGAGGAAGCAATAGCCTCGTTGGATTCCTATAAGCCCGGCCTTTCCAGTCATAGTCCTGCTGAGGCTTTGAGCTTGGCTCTGGATATCGCCGGGGCCCAGGCTGAGATTTTCTTTGTCAGTGATCAACTGCCACCCGAGGACGAACAACATCGGCAGGTAACATACATGGCCGTTGGACAGCCGCGTGATAACGTCGGCTTTGTGGCGGCTCAATGGCGGCCGGATTATTTGCTGGCCAAAGACGAAATATTCATGCGCATTGCGAACTTCTCAGATCGAACCAAACAGGTTCAACTGACCGGCCGGCTGGGAGAGCAAACTATCCTGCAGAGAACAATAGACATTGCCGGCGGGGCCCAGGAAAAAATGGTCTGGAAAGCACCGTCTGGGGTCGAACAAATCCAATTCGATCTAGCCCCGGATGATAGTCTGGACCTGGACAATCATATCGTCATGATCAAGCCCGCCCGAAAAGTGGTAACCGTAGCTAATCTTTTTCCGGATGGTACGGTCCGTGAGCAGATCGACCGGGCCCTGGCAGTTATAAAAGATATACGAGTAGTGAACTCCGCCCAGTCGGCTCAGCTTGTAATCGGGCCTCCGCAGCAGTTCGAATCGGCTGGGGACGGAAGCTGGTGGCTGCTGATCGGTCCGCTAAGCGGTGAGTATCGGGCCGAGGGACAGCCCAAGAATATGGTCGGACCTTTCCTGATGGAGACGACGCATCCGCTGTTGGAGGGAGTGAGTCTGCAGGGCGTCATCTGGGCGGGGGCTGCCCCGGCTAAAAGTAATCTTACCCCTATTGTATCAGGCGGAAATATACCACTGATAACCCGCGTTGGCTTACCCATGGGCCGGGCCTATTGGTTCAACATGAACCTGGAGCGTTCCAATCTGACCCTCTCACCCGATTGGCCGATACTGGTCAGTAACCTCGTAGAACTTCGTCGAACTGAGTTGCCTGGACTATCCCGCCGAAGCTTTCGCCTGGGCGAGGTAATTCGTTATCCTCGCAGCGATCCGGCTGCCAAGCTCAGGCTAACTGGGCCGCAAGGCTACGATAAAGAGCTGCCACCTTCGGCCCAAGTCTATCTTGCTGAGCTAGGCACGGCCGGCATCTATCGAATTTTATCTGACAGAAAAGCCTCTGAGAGTTTTTCACTCAATCTGCTCGACGACAAAGAATCGGACCTGAGAGGACTCGGACGGGGACGCTGCGAAGGTGAGCTTTTAGCGGGGTCCTTTCAATTGGCTAAGGGTGGTCGGCCTTCATGGGTGAATTTTCTTGTCGGAGCCTTGATCCTACTTGCCGTGCTGTGGAACTGGCACCTCAATCGTCGGAGCGAAGAGAGTGTTTGACTTCACTTACCCACAAGCTCTGCTCTTGGCCATTCCGGTCGCGGCTATACTCTACAAGCTAAGACCGAAGCGAAAGCTGTTGCTGGTTCTGCAGATCGCCATTGCCGCATTGGTCCTGCTGGTCCTAGCCCAGCCGAAGCTGAGGCTGCGAGAAAAAGGAACCGACGTAATAATGGTCCTAGATCGCTCCAGCTCTATGCCAGCCGAAGCTCCTGCCCGTATGGAAGAGCTGATATCCCTGGTGGCTAAGGCCCGGGGCCCAGGTGACCGCTTGGGCGTGATAACCTTCGGCGATGGTGTGCAGGTTCAGATGCTGCCCGAGGCCACAGCCATCTACAGGACAGACCCCAAAGCGACCTTGCCTCATTCAAGCGATCTGAATAGTGCCTTGGAAACAGCAATGGCCATAGTCCCAGCCGATAGGCCCGGCAGAATCCTGCTGCTCAGCGACGGCGAATATACCGGTAGCTCGCCGATCTCAGCGGCTCGTCAAGGTGCTGCTCGTGGTCTGCCCATCGACTATCGGGTCTTTAGTCGGCCCGAACAAGGTGACATAGCAGTGGAAAGAATAGTCCTGCCGCATAAAGTCAATTCCGGTGAACCGTTCCAATTCTCAGCTGTAGTTCAAGCAGACATTCCCATATCGGCGGATTATCTGCTCCTCCGTGGTGAAAAGGTTTTGGCCCAGGGCCGCGGACAGTTTCAGCCAGGACCTAACCGCCTGGTCTTCAGGGATATCCTCAGCGGACGTGGAGTCTGCGAATACCGCTTGAAACTGCTGGCTGAAAAGGACCCTCGACCGGAAAACAATCTTGGCTGCGGAGTTGTGGAAGTAGTCAACGCACCGGCGGTGATGGTGGTCAACAGCTCCGGACAAGATGACAACCTTACCAGAGCCCTCAGAAAGGCTCGTATCCCTGTAAAGCTTTTCTCTGAGGATACAGCGTCGTTCAGTCTGGACGTCCTGCAAGGTTTCCGGGGCGTCATTCTAGAAAATGTACCGGCTTCAAAAATCGGCAGGGCAGGCATGATCTGCCTGGCCGACTTTGTTGAGTCCCTTGGTGGTGGCTTATTGATTACCGGCGGTCAGCGAAGCTTCGCTAACGGTGGATACTTCAAAAGTCCGCTTGATCCGGTGCTGCCGGTCTCAATGGAGATAAGGCAGGAACAGCGCAAGGTGGGCATCGCCTTGGCAATAGCTCTGGACCGCTCGGGCAGCATGATGGCGCCGGTGGGTGGGGGGTTGAGAAAAATGGACCTGGCCAATCTGGGAACTGTAGCCTCTCTGGAGCTTCTGGGAGCTAATGACTCGGTAGCAGTAATAGCAGTGGACAGCAGCGCCCACATAATCCAGCCACTTACCCCGTGCGATGACCCGGGGCGATTGGCCAGCCGGGTCAGAAGAATAGAATCTATGGGCGGCGGCATCTTCGTCTATACGGCCCTGCTGGCTGCCGGCAAACAGATAGAGCGGGCCCCACAACTAACCAAGCACATCATCCTTTTTTCCGACGCTGCCGATTCTGAGGAGCCCGGTAAATACAAGGAGCTATTGGCCCGCTTTGAGAAGATGAATATTACCGTCAGTGTGATCGGCCTGGGCAATCCTACAGATTCCGACGCCGATTTCCTCAGAGACGTTGCTCGCCGGGGCCGGGGTGAGATCTTCTTCACCAATGACCCCCACGACCTGCCTCGGCTCTTTGCCCAGGACACCATTGCTGTTACCCGCTCGAGTTTTGTGGAAGAGCCTACAGCTATCAAGCCGCTTGCGGGTCTGGTCATGTTGACCAGCAATGCCTACAAGGATATCCCTCCAGCCGGTGGATATAATCTAACTTATCTTTGTCCCCGAGCTACCAAGGGGATAACCACGCTCGACGAATACGATGCCCCAGCCTTGGCCTTCTGGCGCTACGGGCTGGGGCGAGCTGCAGCCTTTACACCGGAGCTGGATGGAAAATTCACCGGAGCGTTATCATCTTGGCCCAAGTACGGTGATTTCCTGGTAACCTTGGGCCGATATGTGCTCGGCGAAGCTGAGCCTGAAATGGTGCAGGCCAAGATGACACTAAGCGCAGGCGAGGCCAAGGTAATTGTGGAAATAGATCCCGAAAAACCCCTGCCCAATATATCCAAGCCAACAGTCGTGGTCGTTCCCCCGGAATCCCAGAGCCAAACATCCGAGCCTAAGACACTGCCGCTTGAGTGGGTTGGACCGACAAGACTCGAAGCGAGCTTCCCGGTTAAGCAGACGGGTACCTACCGTGCGGCTGTGCAATTGGGCCAATCACGTCTGTTGAGGACGAATCCGATAAGCCTGCCCTATTCCCCGGAATTTGCGCCGCGAGGCAGTCGAACCAGCGGGAAAGAAACCCTGCGGGAATTAGCTAAGATCACCAGCGGTAAAGAACGGCTGAGCATGGAGAATATTTTCGCCAGGCCGCCGATAAGCTCATACGAGCGACTACAGGATGTAACCCTGCCCCTGGTGGTAGCTCTGCTGGTACTGATTGTGTTGGAAATAGCTGAGCGAAGGCTCTCGCTAATTACATCCACAACAAGGTTGGCTACCCGAGGTCTATCTGCTGCGACACTTTCAGCGAAGCAGGTTGTCTCCACGGTTAGATTACCCCGGCGGAGAATAATAGAAAAACCCGACCCAGAGCATATTCAAGCAGACACAGTTGAACCGGACCAGCTCGCGCGGGACAAACCGTCCCCGGCTAAAGCTCAGACCAGGCCAAAAGAGGAGACTGTGGATAGAGTCCTTGACCGCATGAAGCGAAGACGCAGGTCAGGTAAGTGAATACTGGAGAATATCAGCATGAAAGAGCAATCAGACAGAGCTGCTAAGCAGCGCACGCCACGCTGGATTATTATTCTCTGTATAGCCATCGTAGCTGTTCCCGTGTTCTACATATTGTACCACAATGCCCTGGACAATCGCGTCAAAGCTAAGCTCGATGCCATCCGCAAGGCCGGCTATCCCGCCACCCTGGAGGAACTGAATGATTGGTATGTTGAGCCGCCACCGGGTGAGAACGCGGCCGAGGTGTTTCTAGATGCCTTTTCGCAGTATGTGGAACCCGGGGACAAACGCGATGAACTGCCGTTCTTCAGTAAGTTCGAACTTCCCCCCGGCCAGGAACCACTGCCCGAAGAAACGAAAAAACATATTGCCGAGTTTCTGGCTGAGAATCACGAGATGCTCAAACTTCTGCAACAAGCTGTGGCTATGGAGCATTGCCGTTACTCTCTAGACTTCACGGAAGGGATAGCACTTGTTCTGCCAGATATAGGCAGGGCACGTTCAGCAGCATGGCTGTTGTGCCTGAAGGCTATACTACACGCTGAAAATGATGAACCAGACCTGGCCACCGAATCAATAAATCTTGCCCTGGGCGTGGCTAATTCATTTGCTAAAGAACCCATAATTATATCCCAACTTGTCCGCGGCACATGCCAGGCGATGGCAGTTTCGAGCCTTGAACGTGTATTACAAGGGACACAGCTGACGGATGAACAGCTCGCTAAGCTCGCTACGGCCCTGGCAGCGGCAGAAGACACGCAAGCTATGCTTCGAGCCATTGCCGGTGAGAGGTGCTTGGTATCCGACGTGTTCTCCAGACCTGACGAGATTAGCCAGATAGCAACGATGACAGGAAGTGAGATTCCCCTCGCCGGCCCGCTGTTTTTGCTTTACAGGGCCTCAGGCCTGCTGGAACAAGACCATTTGTGCTATCTGGAACTGAAGACCAGATACGTCGAAGCCTTGGAACTTCCGTTGCCAAAGCGTCTGCAAGCTGCCAAAGCTGTGGGAGACGAGGTGCCTAATCTGCCTAAATATCGCGTGTTAACCCGGGCGCTATTTCCTGCGTTAAGTCGTACGGTGCAAATAGATATAGTGAATATTGCCCGGCTGCGGACATGTTTAGCTGCTGTAGCGGCGCAGCGATACCGCCTAACCTATGGCAAGCTTCCCGAGAGACTTTCCCAGCTCGTCCCGGCTTATCTCGATGCTGTTCCGGAAGATCCCTTTGACGGCCAGCCCCTGCGCTACAAGAAACTCGCCGAGGGTTACGTTGTCTACAGCATAGGCCATGATGGCAAAGACGACGGCGGCAAAGAAGTGGACAAACAGGGCGAGCCCGACGTTACTTTTACACTCGAGCCGTGAGTCTAATAAAGCCCAACTTGTCAGCTGCTTCTTCTATCAACTATGGCCGGCTAAGTTGTAAGCCCTCAGTGAAAGGGGCAACGTTTAGAAATGAGTTCCGGAATAGAACTTAGAGTGCCTAAGGAGAATCGCAGTGGCCAAGATTGGCGTAATCGTCTCGACGTTAGCAGGTCCAGGTCAAAGTCAGTGTTTTGCCAAGGTCAAAGGCCGAGAGGTTTTCATGCGCAGCCTGGAGCTGTTCATTGCCCGCGACGACGTCTGCGCCACGGTCTTGGCTGTAGCTGAGGATAAGGCTGAGCAGATAAAGAAAAAGTACGGCCCGCACTTGGCCTTTGCTTCAGTCAAGGTAGTCGCCGGAAAAGATCACTTCGCCGGGGTGGCTGCTGCATTGGAGGAGATTGGCGACGATGCCGAGTTGATAGCTATTCACGACGCAGCTCGCCCGGCCATCAGCGCCATGCAGATAGACGCTCTCATCGAGACAGCCGCTAAGAGTGGCGCCGCCATGTTGGCTGCCCCCCTCCGCCAGAATATAAGGAAGGTTGATAAGGACAAGAAGATCTCCGCCATCCTCGATTCGGCTGAGCTTTGGTTCGCTCAGACCCCGCAGGTATTCAAAGCTCAGATTCTTCGCGACGCCTACGCCAAGCGCGCCGAGTTCGCCGCCGGCTGTGCCGACGACGCCGACCTTGTCGCCGCTGCTGGGACTGCCGCTACTGTGCTGCCCAGTTCCTGGCGAAACATCCGCGTAGCCACCAGCGACGACATCACTGTTGCCGCACCCATCATCGACGCCGTCCCCAAGCCCAAGCCCAAAGGCCCCACTGGCCCATACGCCGAAGATAAAATGTGGTGAAAAGACAGAAGAATTAGCCACAGATGAAGAAAGGCTTGAGGCGTAAGGCTTGAGGAGGAAAACGGAGAAAGAAATACAGAAGTTAGCCGCTGATACCTGCCTCCGCAGGTACAAGCTTCGCAGATGACGCAGATGAATACAGATAATACAAAAAGAAATACAGAAAGATAATTAGCCACAGATTTCACAGATGAACGCAGATTAGAAGAAAGAAGGGAAAGTTTTTGACGCTGATTACGCTGATTTCGCAGCCGGAAAACTAGGGACAATTACTATTTCTTCTCTCGGTAACTGTCCCCTAGAAAGTAGTTCCTGCTTTTTCACAATGCTTTGCTAAAGCGCTGCCCAGTTCACAATACGTTGAATGCCCTACCACAACGTAAGGTCTTGTTCTTCATATACCAGGCAAGATCGTGCAGCTCAGTGTCTCCATTCACAATTCCATAGTAGAGCTCTTCCCATGTAAAATGCAGAAATCTCTTTTTGTACATGGGCCTTAAGATTTTACGCATGTTTCGCACGACCGGCATACTTTCGGGCTTCCCCCTTTTGAGATTCATAACATGCTGGCTTCTCAAATTAACCACATACCATCTTTCTATCCCGGTCAGCTTCGCCATTGAAGCAGCAAAAACCACGTTTCTGAACAACTGCTCGTAAAACACCCTGGGCATGTCGCTAAAGGCAAAGATTTCATTATAATTAATGATGGGGTTCTTTTTACAATATCGTTCTATCAGTTTGGCCCTACTTTTCGGCTTCTCATCGAAGCCCTCCTCTATTTCTTCCGCTGGGGGATTTTTGCTCCCAAACTTGGCTTCTATGCAGACAAGCACTTTCTTGGGCACAACGAGCATTATATCCGGTTCGGTGACGAATTTTACGATATCTGGTTCCAGGTGCCTGCGAACCTCTATAAGAGGGTTGTATTGAGACAATCTGTTGTTTTTCAAATCAATCTTGCCACCCCATAGGTGAAGCTCCGTCCCTTCTTCGGCATTTGCCTTGGTTATTTGTCCGATCAGTTTCTTTAATGCATGACTTTTAGCAAGCAGCTCAGTAAAAACATTGAACGTTACAGCGTCTTCACTATTCTCGTAACAGAGACGTTGGGATTCAATTTTTGCTGCTTGCCCAAGGAAATTCTCAAGATAAAAACTTGCGTTAAACATCAGATTTCGCTTCGTGGCAGTTGCTATGTCTTCTTTTGTCAGGCTGTTGAAATACACAAAACCGGTTTTGTGGATGCGAATTCCATGTTCAGGACAGAATGGCAAATAAAGCATCTTGCCTTTATGCCGCCGGAAAGGTACCTGCTGGAGCTTGGATCGGCAGTTCTTAACCGGGCACTTGCCTTCGTTGAGCCTTGTTCTCTGAAGGTCATTTTTAAAGAATGATATGGTACAGCTGGATTTAGCCATCTTTATCTCCCGCATAATTAGATTTTTCTTTTCGTCCACACTTATAGTTCGCTTACCTTATTTTCATTTACGTGGTTATAGTATAGGAAATAGGGGACAGCTAGCGGCCATAGATGCTTTTGCCGTGGGCGTCGTAGGCGACGATGGCGGGGAAATCTTTGACCATGAGTCGGCGAATGGCCTCGGGGCCCAAATCCTCGTAAGCCAGGATCTCCGAATTCGTAATCTTGGTTCCCAGCAGAGCCCCCAAGCCCCCAGGGGCAGCCAGGTGCACGGCTGCGTATTTGACCAGGGCCTCGCGGACCTGGGGCCCACGATAACCCTTGCCGATCATCCCCCGCAAACCCGCAGCTAACAGGGCTGGTGAGTAGGCATCCATGCGGCTACTGGTGGTCGGGCCGGCTGAACCGATCACCTTGCCGGGCCTGGGCGGTGTCGGGCCGACAAAATAAATAAGCTCTCCAGCCAGACTCACTGGCAGCTCTTGGCCGGCCTGGAGCAAATCGTACAGCCGCTTATGGGCTGCATCGCGGGCCGTAAGCAGCGGCCCGCTGATCAGCACCGCCTGCCCCGCATGCAGGGAACGCACGGCTTGCTCGTCCAACGGCGGTCTGAGTTGAACAACTTTAGCCATCTTCGCCCCCCCCTAACGTTACTGAGCGGTGCCGATGGGAATGGCACTCGATGTTCACGGCCAGCGGCAGCGAAGCAATGTGGCACGGGGCCGTTTCTATCAGCACCGCCAGGGCTGTGGTATCGCCGCCCATTCCCTGCGGGCCGATCTTCAAGGCATTTATCCTCTTCAGCAACTCATTTTCCAACTGGCTATAGTATTTGTCCGCATGGGCTGAACCGAGCTC